>CAYJCT010000073.1:0-5572 GCA_964368745.1 uncultured Christensenella sp.
TCACACCTTTATTATAAATTGCCATTTTTCAAAAATTTATTTTATTGAAAGTGATTTTTTTATAAAGAAACAACATTTTCAATAATGAAAATGAAAACCAAAACATTATTTTTGTTAGTTTTATAAAACTTACACCAAAAATAATACTACTTTTACAATCTTTACCAAAACAGCAAAAAACTCAATTTTTTTATTTCTCCGACATTTTCACCGCGTCGCTAAGTTTAACAGAAACCACCTTGCTCACGCCCTTTTCTTCCATTGTTATGCCATAAAGTGTGTCGGCATATTCCATTGTTGGTTTTTTGTGAGTAATTACAATAAACTGAGTTTCGTGCGAATATCGCTTTAAATATTGCACAAAGCGATACACATTTGCCTCATCAAGCGGTGCCTCAATCTCGTCAAGCAAACAAAATGGCAACGGTTTTAACCTGATAATTGCAAACAAAATTGCAATTGCCACCAGCGCCTTTTCCCCACCCGACAGTAGTTGCGTATTCTTCAATTTTTTCTCAGGAGGCTCAGCCATTATTTCCACGCCCGCCTCCAGCACATTATCGCTATTGACAAGTTCCAACCGCGCATGACCGCCACCAAACAATTCTTTGAATATTGCCGAAAAATTGCTGTTGATTTTATCAAACTCTGTCATAAACTTCGTTTTCATTTCGCTTTCCAACTCGGCGATAATTTTTTTGATATCGCCCTCTGCTTTCAGCAAATCCTGAGCCTCTTCATACATTGTACCGTGGCGCTCTAACAACAACTTGTAATCCTCAATGGCGTTCACATTCACATTTCCAAGAGCGGAAATATCTCTTCGAATTTTGCTTATTTCCTGCAAACCCGCTTTCAAATCAAATACATCTTTTCTGTATTCCAGCGCAGAATTATATGTAAGTTCATATTCCACCCACACGCGTTCCTGCATGGTTTCGATATCGGTGTCGATTTTATTAAGCGCAATATCTTGCTGATATTTTCTATCTTGCAGCCTGTTCACCTCGCTTGTAAGCGTAAGTCTTGTGCTGTCAAGCACGCGCAAATTTTCCTGCAAATGAGATTTTTCTTCTTCAAGACCCAACAACTTTTGCTTAGTTTCTTTTAACAACTCAAAGTCTTCATTGGCGGCGAGATTGGTTTGCGACTCTTCCGCAAGCACACTATGCTGCATCAACAAACTCTTGTTTTCTTCAAACTGATTGCTCATGCGATTAATATCATCATCATTTTTTTGTTGCTGTTCAAGCAGTGATTCGATGGTGTTTTTAAGCGCCGCAATTTCACTTTCAAAACCCGCAATTTCCACCTTAATTTGCGTCAACTCATTAGAATACTCATCCCTTTTGGCTTTTAAATGACCGAAAGACGAAAAACTATCATTAATATTATCGCTTGCCAAATCAATTTCAGGTTGCTCGCCATTGATTTTTGACAACTCGTTTTCAATGCCTTCCAAAATTTGCTTATATTTGCCCAACTCTCCTTCATGCCTGTTTATGCTAATTTGCAAATCATTTTTCGACAATTTGTATTGGTTTGCAATCTCGCTTTCTTTAGTAAACACAAGTTCAGTCTCGCGCATTTTAGCGGTTGCCTCTTTTAAATCATTGCTTCTGTCAGTTTGCAACTCTAGCAAATCTTCATAAATTTCCGAAAATTTCTGTTTTTCTATTTCCAACTTGGCAATTGACTCTTCCATGTTTTTAATTTCGGTGTCTCTGCTCAAAATATTGGTATTGCTGGTCTTTTTACTACCGCCAGTTATGCTGCCTTGCGGGCTTAAAATATCACCATCAAGTGTCACAATTCTAAAACTGTAACCCGTTTTTCCTGCAAGCGCAATAGCGTTGTTGATGTTGTCCACCACTACAGTGTTCCCCAGCAAACTCGACATAACATCGTCAATTTTTCTGTCAAAAGTAATCAAATCTTTTGCCACACCAAGCACACCATTGTCAGACAGACGAGAGGCAAATCGATTGTCAAAAAAGCGTGGCTTAACGCTGCCAATAGGCAAAAAAGTGATACGCCCATATTCTTTGCGCTTTAAATAGTCAATCAATTGTTTTGCCTGATTTTCCGTTTCAGTAACCACATTTTGAACGGCACTGCCCAGCGCCATTTCAATTGCAGTTTGCAAATTCTGCGGAACATCAATTAGCGTTGCAATAACGCCCACAATGTTTTTCTTCAACTCCGCATTTTTTTCTGCATCCAACAAAAGTCGCCTAACAGAGCCCGAAAAGCCCTCAAACTCTTTTTGCATTTCTTCTAAAATTCGTTTGCGTTGACTAAGCGTTAACAAATTCGAACTGATTTGTTGCAACTCATTTTCTTTTTGTTTAACCAAATAAAGTGTTTCGTTTTGCAGCCGCATCAACTCGTTCACTTTATCTTCCAGTGCGTGTTTGTTGCGCTCAATTTTTTGCAGACTCTCGCTTCCCTCTCCTTCCAATTTTTCCAACTCAGCCAACTTATTGGTCAGTTCGCTTAAGCGTTCAATGGTTTGAGATATATTTTCGTGATATGTTTTTCTCTCCGCTTCAAATGCAGCGCGTCTGGCTTTAACATCGCCTAGTTTGTTTAGCGATTCAAACAATCGCCTCTGAGTGTCCAGCGCCTCGTTTTCGCCCGCCTGCAACTCGTTTGAAATAGACACAAATTTGGAATTTATTTCATCCGATTTGCTTCTAAGCGCATAAAGATTGCTCTCTTTCGCGCGCTTTGTTTTGCTTGCATTGTCAATATTTTCGCTCAAATCATCTCTGTATTTACCCAGTTTTTCCAGTTCAAAACTCAAGCGTTCGTTTTCCAATTTGATGTTTTTCAATTTCTCTTTAATAAGCACACTTTGACCACTGCGCTTTTCAATTGCAATGGTTAGATTAAGAATTTTTTCGTTTAGTTCTTTCACCTTTTCATCTATACCGCTATACTGCGAAAAAGAGGTGTTATATTGCTCCACACTTTTGTTAAGCGCAGATTGTTTAAAATTCATCTCTTCTAGAATTGCATCAATTTTATCTTGAATTTGCTGTTTGTTGTCCTTTGCATAGTCATACTGATAAATATATGCGTTGACCTCAAGCAACTTCAACTTTTCTTTCAAATCTAAAAAAACTTTTGCCGTCTCACTTTGGTTTTTAAGCGGTTTTAGTTGCCTGTCGATTTCCATTATAACATTGTTAATGGTGTCTAAATTAATTTTGGTTTTATCCAGCCTTCTTTCCGCTTCTGTCTTTTTAAACTTGCAACCCGCAATTCCCGCAGCTTCTTCAAAAATCGCGCGCCTGTCTTCCGGTTTGCTGTTTACAATTTGCCCCACCATGCCCTGACTAATAATGGAATAACCGCTTTTTCCAATACCGCTGTCATGCAGTAGCGCCACAATTTCCTTTAACCTCGACGGAGTGTTATTGATGCGATACTCACTCTCACCCGTTTTATAAAGTTTTCGGGTTATCAAAATTTCGTCAAAAGGCGAATTAAAAATTTTGTTTTGGTTGTCAAAAAGCAAAGAAACTTCGCAAAAACTCTGCCCCTTTCTTTTTTCCGTGCCTTTAAAAATAACATCCTGCATGTTGGTTCCGCGCAAGTTTTTGCTGCTTTGCTCGCCCAGCACCCACTTAACTGCGTCAGCAACATTGCTTTTTCCACATCCGTTGGGTCCAACGATGGCAGTTATACCCTCTTCAATAACTATTTTAATGGGGTCAGCAAACGACTTAAACCCCACCATTTCCAATTGCTTAAAGTTCAAAATTCAGCCTCCAAAGTAAAATTATAATTTGTCGATGGCAATTTCAGCCAACTGCTGTTCCACATTTTTTTTGGTTTTCCCCACAGCAGTGGCGTAGATTTTGTTGCCAATTTTAAGTTGCATTTCAAATGACAATTTATGTGATTTTCCCATTTTTCTAAGCAGAATATACTGCGGTTTTTGCCGTACAGAGATCGCGTGAAGTTTTTCTTGCAACAAACTTTTATAGTCTTTCACGGTGTCTATACACTCTTGCACATTGCGCTTGTTCACAAGCAGAAATTTTTTCACAAACTTAAGTGCATTGTTAAAACCATTATCTAAATAGATGGCACAAACAAAACTTTCAAACACATCTGATATGATGCTGTTAGATAATTGTTTTAAACTTTTACCTTTCAAAATAAACTGGTCAATTCCGTTTTCTTTCATCACAGTGGCAAGCGCCTCGGCATTAACAAGTTTTGCGCGCAGTTTCGACATTTCGCCTTCCACTAAATCAAATTTTTTGTAGATATAAGTGGCAACGATGGTGCCCAGCAAACTGTCGCCCAAAAACTCCATTTTTTCGTAACTTTGCAAATTTCTGTCAAAAGCATAGGAAGAATGGCTAAAAGCGGTTATCAACAACTGCTTGTTTTTAAACTTATAGCCAATTTTTTCTTCCAACAAATTGAAATTTTTATATTCATCCACCACACTATTTTTTTCGCTATTCACTTGCACCATCCGAAATAGATTTCTCAATTTTGTTACACAAATCGGCGTTATGCATAGAAATTACCTGCTCAATGCTGGCAAGAATGCTGGCGCGCTTACTACTCCCGTGCGATTTCACCACCAATTTTTTTGCGCCCAAAAGCACTGCTCCACCGTGGTTGTTATAATCAATTCGTTTTTTTAAATTACGAAAAGATTTTTTCATAAACAACGCGCCAATTTTACTAAAAAACGATGATGTTATTTCATTTTTAAGCATTTTAAGCAGCGCCAAAATTGCGCCTTCACTGCTTTTTAGCAACACATTTCCGGAAAATCCATCAGTCACCACAACATCATAGTCGCCAGTAAGCAAATCACGCGCTTCCATGTTGCCCACAAAATTGATGCTCTTTTCATTTTTTAGAAGTTCAAAAACCTCTTTTGTTAGTTCGTTGCCCTTGTGATCTTCCACGCCCACACTAAGCAGCGCCACGCGCGGTTTTTCAATGCCATAAATATTTTGCATATATGCAGAACCCATCAAAGCAAAATGTTGCAAGTTAACAGGTTTCGAATCCATATTTGCACCGCAATCCACAATCGCCACATTGCCGCCTTTAACGGTGGGTAAAATAGGACAAAGTGCAGGCCTCGACACGCCTTTTATACGACCCAGTTTCATGAACGCAGCAGTCAACACTGCTCCCGTTGAACCCGCCGCCACAATACCGCAAACCTCGTCATCGTTTCTCAAAATGTCAAACGCTTTAACAAGTGAACTATCAGTTTTGGTTCGAATAGCCACAGTGGGCGACTCGTCGTTTGTAATAATTTGAGGCGCGGAAACAATTTGCAACCTAACATCTTCAAAATTCACCCTTTTCAAAAACTCATTTAACTTGCCCTCGTCACCCGTTAAAACCACCGAAAGGTCGGGGTATTTTGCAAGTGCTTCAATTGTGGCAAACACTATTTCATCGGGCGAATAGTCTCCCCCGAACGCATCTATAACAATTTTAATCATAATTTAACTCCTACTCAAAAAATTTTACCATAAATCAATAAAAAAAAGCAAACAAAAGAGCGCGATATTGCGGTATATAC
>CAYJCT010000074.1:0-5551 GCA_964368745.1 uncultured Christensenella sp.
ATTGAGAACTATGCAAATGTGTTAAATTTGTCTAAAAATATCAAAAAATTTGTTTAATGTTTTGTTTAACGGTGATAATTTGATATAATTGTAATATCTAAACATAAAGTGAGTTTTGTTATGGGAATTGAAATTGTCAAAGCTTTTCAAAAAACAAGCAATGAGTTTCTAAACGCAGTGTTTAACTTCTTCACACTTTTTGGGGAAGAATTATTTTTCTTTATAGTGTTTTTAGGAATTTATTGGTGTTTTAGTAAAGAATGTGCCTTTAAGTTTGGATTTTTTTATGTTTTTAGTTATTTTATCAACTCGATTATTAAGTCGTTAATTATGCGTCCTCGCCCTTATCTAGTCTCCGCTGATGTTCAGAATTTTACAACTTCTTCTGCTTATTCCTTTAGTTCAAGTTTTCCGAGCGGTCATGCACAAGGCTATGCATTTGTTGTCACTTTTAGTGGAATGCAAGTTTCAAAAACATTTAAAACATCCAAAAAATTCAACACTATTATGTGGTCGATACTTGCGGTATTAGGGGTGCTGGTTGCAGTGTCTCGCGTTTACTTAGGGCAACATTATTTGTCAGATGTGGTTGTGGGTTTGGGAATTGGTGTGGGATTAGCAATATTGTTCAGTTATATTTTGTCAATTATTCCTGCCAGTTTTAAAGATGAAGTAACGCTAAAAAGAATTATTTTGTTTTTGATTCCCGTTGTTTTTATATTATTCTTTCTCATAGTTTTCACATCAATAATCCAAAGCCCAAATGAAAGAGTGTTGTTTTATAAGTTTATTGGCAGTTTTTTGGGTGCCTCATTTGGCTATATTATCGACAGTGAATATATTAAATATAACCCTAAAAGCACAATAATTTCGGGCTTTTCAAAGTTTATTATGGGGCTATCGTTGGTGGTGTCGCTCAACATAATTTTAAGATTTTTCTTGCCTGATATCGTGGAAATCAATGTGATTATTTACTATGTGCTTGCAGTTTTTGCAACAATCGTGTTGCCTATAATGTTTAATGTGTTGCTGGGGCAACAAGACGAAGTTTTAGAAAATGAAGGAGACTCACAAAATGAAAGCAAAAAAAGCCAATCAAAAGCATTGACTGAAGAAAAAAATATTGTAATTATTTCCGAACAAAAACTAAAATAATTTTACACTTAAAGGATGAAGTATGTTTATTTTTGACATTATTGAAAAGAAGAAAAACAAGAAAAAATTAACAAGAGAAGAAATTGATTGGTTAATTAAAAATTATGTAAACAATGTTATAACCGATTGCCAGATGTCGGGTTTGCTTATGGCAATTTGCCTAAATGGAATGAGTGAGAATGAAACTTATTATTTAACAAAAGCAATGCAAAACAGTGGAAAAAGCATTGTTTTCGATTTTCCAGTGGTGGACAAACACAGCACGGGAGGAGTGAGCGACACTACAACTTTGGTGCTTACGCCCACTCTTGCTTTGATGGGAGTTTTTGTTGCAAAAATGAGTGGAAAGTCACTCGGGTTTTCAGGCGGAACTCTTGATAAACTGGAAGTTTTTGAGGGATATAACTATGATTTATCAGAAGCGCAGTTTAAAAAGATAATCAAAAAAACGGGTGCCAGCATTATTGGTCAGACAAATGATTTGGTGATTGCTGACAAAAAAATATATGCACTGCGCGATCGAACGGGGACGGTTTCAAGCATTCCGCTTATTGCAAGTTCTATTATGAGCAAAAAACTTGCAAGTGGCTCAAACATTATTTTGCTGGATGTTAAATATGGCGAAGGCGCTTTCATGAAAACCAAACAACAAGCCACAAAATTGGCTAAACTTATGGTTAAGATTGGAAAACTTGATGGCAAAATTGTGCGCGCAGTTATCACGAATATGAATGTTCCGCTGTCAAACGGTGTGGGTTCTGCAATGGAAGTATACACTACAATTGAAGCAATAAATGGCAAAAATTCGCCATTATTGACCGTTTCGAAGGCGCTTGTGGAGCAGTTGTTTTTAATGGCTAAAAATGTGTCAATTGCGGAAGCTAGAATTGCCACAAAAACTGCATTTGATAATCCGAGCGTTATTTTAGAAAAGTTGAAGGAGATTATTGTTGCACATGGTGGCAATGCAACTTTTGTGGACAACAAAGAGGGATTATTAAACACAAAAAATGTGTATGAAATTACTTGCAGTGAGGAAGGATTTATTGCAAATATTAATGCGTTTTTGGTTGCTAATTTTGTTTTTAAGTTAAAAGAAAAAGTTTCGCTTGAAAGAAGAAATTTTCAGGGCGTTATGTTTGAAAAAAGTGTGGGAGATTGCATTTCTAAAGGCAATGTTTTAGTGAAGATTTATTCCGATACCGCGCTTAGTAAGGACGAGAGAGAGGAGATTTTGGCGTCTGTTTCGATTTCAAATAAAAAGCCAAAAAAAATAAAGTTGATTGAAAAAGTGGTCAGTTAATATTATTTAAGATAGGCAAAGGTATGAAAGAAGAAAGAATTGTTGTTAAGTCTATTTTGCAATCTAAACAATTTGCAAACAGTTTTGCAAAGTCTCTTTCGGGTGGAGAAGTCATTTTGCTTAACGGAACGCTGGGTGCTGGAAAAACCACGCTTGCTCAGTTTATTTTTGAGGCACTGGGTGTGACGGATGAGGTGAACAGCCCAACATTTAACATCATGAGAAGTTATGAAGGAATAAATTTTTCAATTAAACACTTTGATATGTATAGAATTGAAAACGACGACGAAGTTTATGAACTAGGGTTTGAAGAATTTATAAATACGGGTAAAACCGATTTGGTTTTTATTGAATGGGCAGAAAATGTGCTTAAGTTTTTGCCCGAAAGTGATATAATTAATGTGGACATCAAGATTTTGGGCGAGAAATCGCGTGAAATTACTGTTAGAAAATAAGAGGAAATAAAATGAAACTGTTGGCAATAGACACAACTAAACCGATTGCGCATATCATTGTTGCGGATGACGACAATTTTTTTGTGTCTGAAATTGATAGAAAAGAAAAAGTTAGTGAAAATCTACTTCCCACTATTGATGAAGTGCTATTTAAAAACAATTTGAGTTTAGAGGATTTTGATGTTTTTGGCGCGGTTGTGGGCCCTGGTTCGTTTACTGGAATTAGGGTGGGGCTTAGCACAATCAAAGCATTTAGTGCTGTGTTTAACAAAAAAAAGTTAGTGGCAGTCAATTCATTTGAGCCTTTTTTGCAAGTTACAAAAAATGGTTGGGTGCTGCTGAATTGCACCAAAAATAGTTTTTATTATACTAAAATTAAAAATGGAAAAATTGTGAAACACGGCGTTTTTTCATCAGTTGAAGTTTTTCAAAATATTGATAAAACCGAATTTGTGTACACTCTTGCTATGGAACAAATTAGTGTGTTGTCGGCATATATAAACTTAGTTGCAATTGATAATTATCATGAAATTTTGTACCGCTCAATTCATGAAAAAATAAAAAACGGCAAGTTTATTAAAAACAAAAAATTGCTTCCTTTTTATGTTCAACTATCTCAGGCAGAAAGGAATTTAAAAAAATGAGTGATGAGATTGCAACAGATTATATTATAAAATCAATTAACCAAAATGATGTTGAAAAGGTGGCAAAACTAGAGCAGGAAACTTTTTTGTTTGACGCATATAGCATAGACACATATAAGGAAATGCTTGCAAATGATATGTATAAACAATTTGGTTGTTTTAAAAATGACGGCAGTCTTGCAGGATTTTTGGTTGTTTATTGTTTTGAAAATGATGCTACAATCATAAAAATTGTGGTGGGAAAATTGGACAGGAAAAAAGGTGTTGCTACGAACTTGCTAAACAATTTTTTTGAAATTGTTAAAGATAAAATTGACACTGTTTTGTTGGAAGTCTCAAAAAACAATTTATGCGCAATAAGTTTTTATGAAAAGTTTGGATTCAAAGAATACCATGTGAGAAAAAATTATTATGCAGATGGAAGTGATGCAATTGAAATGAAATTGCTGCTTAGTTCTTATTGTCAAAAATAATAGACGGGTGATGTGATATAAAAGAATGTTTACAATTTTTTTTTAACTAACGCGTTTGTCCACCAACTAATATGACTATGATCCAACATACTATTTTTTCCATTAACGCGCTTGTCGAACAATCTACCAATTAACCAATTTATTAAATAATAAGCGGAACAAACTAACTTACTTGCTAATGAAAAAAACTTAGTATTTAATTTATTTATACTGATTATTACAAACTTACAAACTTACAAACTTACAAACTTACTTACTTGCTTGCTTGCTTGTTAAGTAAAGATTTACTTAAATATTTGCGTAGTTAATTTATCAAGTTATTTATTAATCTATTCAACTATTTATTAACTTATATATTATTTGTTTAGAAAAATTTAATAAGCATTAACAATAAATTTGGAGGTGGGATTGCAGCCATACACAATCAATTATATCCACAAAAAATGTGGTGGAGTAGCAACCATATTTCTGCATGGTTGGGGTGGGGATTTGCAAAGTTTTGGGGTTGTCCAAAAAGCGCTGTTTGTTGATAGTTATAACTTTGATTTGTATGGTTTTGGAAGTAGTGAAATGCCAAAACCTTTTTTTGACACTTATGAATATGCTAAACAAATTTATCTGTTTTTGATATCGAAAAATATAAAAAAAATAAATATAGTTTGCCATTCTTTTGGGTTTAGGTTGGCATTAGTTTTGACTGCTTGTTTTGATTTGGATGTTGGAAAAATTATTGCCACTGGCGGCGCTGGTGTGGGATTAAAAAAAAGTTTTTATGTTAGGTTTAAAATAATTTTATATAAGTTTTTAAAAAGAATCATTATTAGCCAAAAGTGCAAAAATATATTACATAAAGTCTTTTCTAGTGTGGATTATAAATCGGCAAAAACTAATGCAATGAAAGAAACTTTTAAAAAAGTTGTTAGTCAGGACTTAACATATTTGTTGGATGACATTAAGTGTGATGTGGTTTTGTTTTGGGGTAGACATGATAAAAGCACACCCATTAGTGTGGCAAAAACATTAACAAAGCGATTGGCAAGTATTAGGCTTATTGTGGATGAAAGAGGTGACCATTTTGTGTATTTGAAAAATATTTCACAGTTTATAAATTTATGCGAAAATGAATTATATATGTGATATTGTCATTATACTTTTAGTAATTGTCATGTAGTGGTTTAATGTTACAATAAATTAGTATAATTGAGACAATAAATCCACTTTAATATTATAAAATAAATTATAAGTGATGAGTAAATATTGAGTGATAATTAATAATTTATGTAACTAAATTTAAATTATTTATATAATTAAAATTGTAACTTAATGAGTTTTATGTGCTTTTTTGTGATTTTTCTCATTATTGTTTTCTGATTTTTTTGTTGATGTTATTTTTGATGTTGTTATTGTATTTTATTATCTTTTTTTAAAATTTTAATATAACTCTTATTGTCTAAATCATAATTTTAATCTAAATCTTGCTAAGGAATTTTTTTAAATTTAGATTTACTTGCAGTATGGATT
>CAYJCT010000075.1:0-5551 GCA_964368745.1 uncultured Christensenella sp.
AGATTATTTAAACTTTTTTTCTCACTTTAAGGGTTATTTTCACTGATGCTATTTAGTGCAAAAATTACCTTTTTTATTTCGCGTTTAGTGTTGTAATAGCCAATGCTTATGCGAATCAGCCCGTCTTTTTCGGTTTTTAAATGTTTGTGGATAAGCGGTGCGCAGTGCAATCCACAGCGCGTGCAGATGCGAAATTTATTGTAGAGTTCGTTTGAAACTTCGCAACTAGAAATATTTTCTATTGCAAGAGCCACAACTCCGCTGTGAGTGTTTCGGCTATACAGTGTGATTTTTGGGTTGTGATTTAATCCATCTAGCAACATTTTTGTTAAAATATTGATTTTTTTATTGATTTTTTTTTGATTTTTTTGTACAAAATTTAGGGCTGCAAGTAGACCTAGAATGGCAGGAACATTTTGTGTGCCTGCTTCCATACCTTCAGGCAGGCTGTTTGACTGTTTTAGTTGCAGGCTATTAGAGCCAGTTCCTCCAAAAATCAGTGGTTTAAGTGTGATTTTATTGACCACAAGAATGCCGATTCCCTGCGGTCCCAGCAGGCTTTTGTGTCCAGCAAGGGCAAGTGCATTGATGTTATATTTTTCCACATCAATGTGTTCATGTCCGGCACTTTGTGCGGCGTCAACTAGAAACTTCAGTTTGTTTTTTTTGCAGAATTTTCCGATTTTTTTTAAGTCTTGTGTGTCTCCCGTTACATTGCTTGTGTGGTTTATTACAACTAAAAATGTGTTTTTTCTTACCAATCTTTTTATTTTTTCTGTTTCTATTTGTCCGTTTTTATGGGGTTTCACTACGCTATATGAAATGTTAAATTTTTCTTTAAGGTTATAAATTGTTCTAAGCACGCTGTTGTGTTCAAAGGCACTCACTATTATGTGACCGTTTTTTATTGCCATGCTATTTAGCGCTAAATTTAGGCTTTCGGTGCAGTTTTTAGTGATAATTACATTTTTAACATTTTTTGTGCCAAACATTTCACAAATTTTGTAGCGCATCTCAAGTGATTTTAAATGTGTGTTTACCGCAGGGGTGTATCCGCTTCTACCCATGTTGAAATTTGATTTTGTGGCGCCCAGCATCATGGCAGTAATTACGCTTTTTGGTTTATTGTGGCTGGTGGCTGAGTTGTCTAAATATATCATTTTTTTAATTATCATATTTTTTATTTTCCTTTGCACAGTATTACTTTATTTTTAATATTATAAATTGAAAAGGATGTGAGTATGGTTTATATATATGTTGTTTTTAGTAGTCGTAATCAAGCAATGATTTTTTACAATAAAATCACGCAATATTGTAATAAAGCATGCATTGTAAACACGCCAAAACAACTGGGAACTTCTTGCAGCATCAGCGTGGTAATTTCGGAAAAATATTTTAGTTTAGCGCAAAATATTATTAAAAAAGAAAGGTTGACGGCGTTTAAAAGTTTTTATGTTGAGAAAATTTTTAACAATTGCAAAAGATTTGTGGAGTATAATTGAAGTAAAAAAGTTTTTTTAAAGAGGATTTGAATAAATTTTTTTAGTTGGTATATAGGTGTGTCTTTTGGAAAATAAAACAAAAATTATTTTTTTATAACTAATTATCTAACTAACTAATTATCTAACTAACCAAGTAATTATCTAACTAACCAAGTAATTATCTAACTAATTAAGTAACTATCTGATTTTCTATCTAACTAACAAACAAACTATCTAACTGATTAAGAAACTATCTAATTATTTTTCTAATTATCTAACTAACCAACTAACTGACTAACTATATATCTAACTAACTACCAAGCAAATGCAACATTATAAAACAAAATTACTACTTCATTGTATGCGTTTACTTTTTATTTGTATAAATATATTTACTATTGTCGTTTATTTTGTTATACTTTTTTTAAGAGTGTAACAGGGCGAAAAAATTTTATGAAAAAAAGCAAAATTTTAACTAAAAATGAAAATATGTTTGTGTTCGATCAGTTATCGCGATTAATCACAAATCCTGTGACCGAACTTAATTACACTAACAATTTTCAATTGATTGTGGCTGTCATTTTGAGTGCGCAATGCACGGACAAGCGTGTTAATATCATAACAAAAGACCTGTTTGAAAAATATCTCACGCCACAATGTTTGGCTAATGCAAATCAGGAAGATGTGGAAAAAATCATCCATTCTTGCGGTTTTTTTAGAAATAAGGCAAAAAATATAATTCTTGCCAGCAAAGATATTGTGGAAAGATTTGGCGGTGTTGTTCCCGACAATTTGGAAGACTTAACAACCCTTGCGGGTGTGGGCAGAAAAACTGCAAATGTGGTTTTATCGGTGGCTTTTAACATTCCTACAGTACCTGTGGACACTCATGTTTTTAGAGTATCAAACAGAATTGGTTTAGTTAGTGCTAAAAATCCTGTGGAAACTGAAAAGGGTTTGAGCGCCGCGTTCGATAGCAATCTTTGGAACAAATTACATCATTTACTTATTTTGTTTGGCAGGTATTATTGCACTGCGCGCAGTCCAAAATGTGAGGGTTGTGTGCTGTCAAGCGTTTGTTTATATTACAAAAGTTTGCAGTTAAAAAACCAGTTGGAAAAATAATTATAAAAACAAATAGATTAAATTTGGAAAATAAGATAAAATTATAAAAATGGGTACAAAAGTTAGAGGAAAGATTTATGTTTTTTGATAAGGTGTCGATAATTTGTAAAGCGGGAAACGGCGGTGATGGCGCGGTTTCTTTTAGGCGTGAAAAATATGTTCCCAACGGTGGGCCTGACGGCGGAGATGGCGGAAAAGGCGGCAGTATAATTTTTAATGCAACCACAAATTTGTCTAATTTAAGTGGTTTTAGGTTTAAGCGAAACTTCAAAGCGCCAAGTGGCGAAAATGGCAGCGGAAAAAATAAGTATGGAAAGAATGGAATTGATATGACCATTTTGGTTCCCGTTGGCACAGTTATCAGAAACGCTGAGTCGGGCAAGGTTGTTGCAGATTTTATTAGCGACACTGATGAGGTTGTGTTGCTAAAAGGGGGCTTGGGCGGTAGAGGAAATGCAAAGTTCACATCTTCAACCAGACAGGCTCCGGGGTTTAGCGAAAAGGGTATAAAAACCAAAGAATTTGATTTGGTGCTGGAGTTGAAAACGCTGGCGGATGTGGGGCTAATTGGCTTTCCAAATGTGGGCAAAAGCAGTTTGCTTGCATCTGTTACCAACGCAAAACCAAAAATTGCAAACTATCATTTCACCACGCTTTCTCCCAACATTGGCATTGTAAATTTTTATGATAAATCCTTTGTTATGGCAGATATTCCGGGTTTGATTTCGGGTGCTAGTGATGGCATTGGGTTGGGTTTGGAATTTTTGAAACACATCGAAAGAACAAGGCTGTTAATTCATGTTGTAGATGTGGCAGAAACGGAAGGACGCGATGCTTTTAGTGACTATTTAGCTATTAATAATGAACTAAAAAAGTATGGCAATGTTGTTGCCAAGATTCCGCAAATTATTGCTCTTAATAAAATGGATATGGTCACCGATGAGAGCAAAGTTGAGGAATTTTTAAGTAAAATTAGTGGTGAAACTGTTTTTAAAATAAGCGCTTTGAATCATACGGGGCTTAACGCTCTTTTAGAGGAAGTTGTGAAAAGGCTGAGTGAACTTCCGCCACTGAAACGCACTAAAATTGAAGAGATTGATATTGATAAAAGAGATGTTGTGTCGCTAAATATTACAAAAACTAGCAATGGTTTTTCAGTTAGTGGCGGAAAAATTGAATATTTGCTAAGGGCAATCGAACTGGAAGATTATCGCTCAAACGCTTATTTTCAAAAGCGAATTAAAGAGGCGGGCGTCATTGACGAGTTGAAAAAACAAGGACTTAAAAAAGGAGATATTGTTAAACTTTTAGATATTGAACTAGAGTATGTGGAAGATTAACAAAAATTATTATGATAACAAAAAAAGATAGATTAACTTTGCGCTCATTAGCGCAAAAATTGCCCGATTTGGTACAAATTGGAAAAGACGGCATAAGTGATAATGTGATTAAACAAATTGAAGAGAATTTGCACGCTCATGAACTGATAAAAATAAAAGTTCAAAGCAATTGTGAAGTGCCGTTAAGTGAATTGGCAACGGTTATTTCCGATAAATTGCAAAGTGATATCGTTACAATTATTGGTAGAAAAATTGTGGTTTATAAACTGTCAGACAAACCAAATATTCAGCATGTGCTGAGTTAGAAATAGTTTTGTAATATTGGCATTCTATAGTAGTAATTTATGATTACAAAACACTTAAAATGCATTGTTTTTTATTGTAGTTAATTGATTGTGAAGTATGTGAAATGGTATCATATTTTATAGCAATGAAATGATTGAGAAGTGAAAAAAGTCTTGTGTTTTATAGTAGTTAATTGATTGTTAAATATGCGAAAACATATTATAGCAATGAAATGATTGTGAACATGCAAAATTGCATCGTGGCAAAAAATTAAAAACGCATTTTGCGCAAATTTAAGTGCAATGCTATTTATTATGGGTTAAGAAATTTATTATTGAATTAGCATCTTTTGGCGTTTCATTAATTTCTTCCCATTTTTTTTCCCAACACATTGGTTTGGCAAAGAAATGCTAAAATCAAAAGCAGAGTTCCGCTTATTATATAGTAAATGGAATAGCGCGTGAACAGGCTAAAAAACATTAGTATAATTGCTATAAAAAAATAATTTTTGGCTTTCTCTTGTTTTGTGGCAAGAAAAATTAATTGAGAATATTTTATACTGCTATTATTTTTTATACTGTATTTGCACTTAGGATAAATATTTTGGGGTTGTAAATATTTTTTATAGATGTCTTTTATGTTTAGCACCTCCAAATCCAACTCTTCAATTTGGTTAAAAAAAGTTGGGTTTTCAGGAACATATTCGTTGCAAAACACAATCACGCAAGCACTGGTGCTATCAATTTTATTAAGTATATTTATTATGTCGTCTTCGTTTATTTTTAGTTTATTAAAGATGGGAATAATTATCGCCTTTTTGTTTGATGGGGCGTTAGAATATGCGTCAATATTTTCTTTTGAAGTAAGATCAGGTAAATTTTTCTGAAGAGGATTTTCGAATTTTAAATAGTATTTATGCTTAGTAAGTGTGTTGTTTTTTTCAAAAATACGAGCAAAAAAGTCGAGTTGCTCAGAGGCCTTTTGTAGCAAAATATTTTTGCTACATTTATCGATTTGTTCAGCATCGATTTTGCTGAAGTGAGATTTTTTTGATTTATAGTTATAAATTAATGTGTAGCCCAAAAAAAATAAAGAGGTCACAAGCACGGAGATATTGAACGCGTGTCGGTAATCGCGCACATAATAATTTGCCCAAATAAATGCAAATATAAAAAATGCAAACACGCTTATTAAAATGTTTATGACTTTGTTTAGAATGTGCATATTTTTACCACACTTAGCCTTTTAACATATAATTTAAACTAATATAGTTCAAAATAATTATTAACTAAAAATAGTAAATTGAGAACTATGCAAATG
>CAYJCT010000076.1:0-5537 GCA_964368745.1 uncultured Christensenella sp.
ATTCATAATACAACTATAAAAATTTCTTAATCAGATTATAAATAGTGTTTAAGTAAAATTATAAAAACTTTAAAAGAAGGGTGTAGGTTTTTCAGTCTTTAAAAAGGCATCAAATTTGAAGTGATTAGTTTTAAAATTACAATGTGAATACAGTTTCGTGTTCACATTTTTTTTGTGAGTAATTAATGATGTTAAATGACGGGTGTTTTTCTTGTTTTTAAAATATTTCAGAATTTATGTACAAGGTGCTATTTGCTGTTTTTTATTTTCTTGTGGCTTAGCATTTAATTTGTAATTAACATTTTGTTTTTTTATGATGGGGTGGAGTTGCATTAAATTTTTATTTTTTTGTCAATAAATTTGTAAAAACAACGCAAATAAAAACATGTTTGGCAATTTATTTTACTTAAAGGTAAGATTAATGTATCATATATTATATACAATATATATATACAAAAAAAGAGTAGAGGTTTTTATGGATGCAAAGTTAAATGTTAAAAGAACGGTCTATATTGGTTTTGCTTTTTTCACAATTCTTATGCTTTGGCAGGTCTACACAACTTACTGCACCGCTTTTTTAACAGACTTGTTTATTGGCAAATATGGCGGCGCCGCTGAGGAATATTCCTATTATGTGGGAATAATTATGGCGCTCGATAATGTCTTGGCGCTGTTTATGTTGCCCTTGTTTGGAGAGCTGTCTGACAGAACCAAAAGCAAACTGGGAAAACGCATTCCCTACATTATTTTGGGAACCGCAATGTCGGTGATATTTTTTCCATTTATCGCGATTGCGTATATGTCTAACCAATTAATTTGGCTTATAATCATTATGGGGCTTATCATTTTGGCAATGAACATTTACCGCTCTCCTGCAGTTGCACTTATGCCCGACATCACGCCTAAACCGCTGCGTTCCAAGGCAAACGCGATTATTAATTTGGTGGGTTATGTGGGTGCAGTCTCGGCAGGTGTTATGGCAATGTTGGTAAAAGTTGGGGAGAATAAAGAAACGGGCAGGCTGGATTATAACCCTAACACAATCTGGATTCCTTTTGCAATAACGGCGGCTCTTATGGTGGTGGCGCTAGTAATATTAATTTTAAAAATCCGCGAAAACAAGTTGGCTGTGGAGTTGAAAGAGGAAATGGAAGAAGGCGAAAAATTCGCTGATGTTCACGAAGATGTAAGCGACGACCGTCCGCTGAACAAGCAAGATAAAGGTAATCTCTACATTTTGTTAGCATCCATATTTTTGTGGTTTTTTGCATTTAATGCAATTGAAACATTTGGTAGTTTATTTGGAATTTATTTTTTAAATCAAGAAACTGGCTGGTGGGGAACGGCGGTTATTATTATGACATTTTCGTCCATTGTGGCGTTTTTGCCAGCGGGTGCAATTGCTTCCAAAATTGGCAGAAAAAAATCCATTATTTTAGGGCTATTGCTAATGTTGTTAGGAGTTGTGGGCGCGTCTGTGATTTCGTTAATTCCAGCATTGTATGCTCTAACCGCACTCTTTTATCCTTTCATTGCCATTGCGGGCGTGGGCTGGGCGTGGATTAATGTGAATTCCTATCCAATGGTGGTGGAACTTTCAAACAAAAACAACATCGGAAAATTCACTGGCTGGTACTACTCCGCAAGCATGCTGGCTCAAAGCATAACGCCAATTGCGGTGGGCTTTCTGTTCTCGTGGGTGGGTTATCAATTTATGTTTATCTATGCGTCGGTGTTCACCGTTGTGGCATTAGTGGTGTTTATGGCATACAAAAGTAAAAAAGAAGATAATAAAAAACCTGATGTGCAAAAAACAACTATTGAACATGAAAAATAAATGTTTGGAAAGATAGGTTGAGTTTATCAAAACATTTTTAGGTAGTAAAAAAGAAAGGTTTTTAAAAGTTCAATTAATAATTTGTGATGCTGGATTTTATCAATAAAAACAATAACTTTTAAATAAATTTAATAAAAAATAGAAAAAGTTGGAAGTGTCATAGACAAAATATTCCAACTTTTTTTGTGAGTTGGAGAGGTAAGTGAATACAAAAACCTTTCAAAAACTTTGCTATTATGTTAAAATAATTATATTGGAGAAGTTTTATGACCGCGTTTGAATCGCCACTTATAACAAGTTCGAATATATACAAAATAATAAACAACGACCGATTGCATAATATGCTGAGCCATGCCTATATGTTGGTTTGCTCAGATAAAGAGTATGTTAATATTTTGTGCGATTATTTGGCAAAGGTTATTATGTGTGAAAAAAAATCGGCTTGCATGAAATGCTCTTCCTGCAAAAAAATCGCAGCAGGTGTGCATGCAGATGTCTTAGTTTTTCCAAAAGCAAAAAAGCAGTTAAGTGTGGAAGAGAGCAGGTTTATTTCGTCTGATAGTTTTGTTAAACCCTATGAAGGCGATAAAAAAATTTATATCATAAACGACGGCGACCGCGCCACAATTCAGGCGCAAAACGCGCTTCTAAAAACGCTGGAAGAGCCGGTGAATAATGTGATATTTTTGTTCACGGTTGCAAACGATCAAAATGTGTTGCCCACCATAAAATCCCGCATGAAAGTGGTGCATGAGGGACGGCCAAGCAAAGAAGATGTGGTTGCATATCTTATGAATTGCAAAAAAGAACCGGAAGAAAAAATCAGGCTGATTGTGGATAATAGCGGCGGCAGCATAACAAAAAGTATGCAACTACTGCACAACAAAAAAAGTGTTGAGATGCTTTCGTTGTCGCTCGACATTTTTGGAAAACTAAAAAACAGTTCGCAGGTGTTAGAATACTCCTATAAAGTTATGCAGTTTAAGGACAATTTGGAAGAGTTTTTAGATATATTGCTAATTATGCTTCGAGAATTGGCGGTTGTAAAAGAGAGTAAATTTGGTATTTATAACAGTCAAAACTATGAGAAAATTGAAGAGATTTCAAAAGATTACAGCACTAAAGCGATTTTTGAAATTTCAAAAAAAGTTGGCGGTGCGCTTAAAAAATTGGCGTCCAATTGTGCGCCTGTTGCAGTGGTAGACGGGGTGCTTCTGGATGTTTTGGAGGTAAAATATTTATGTCAGAATTAATAGCAGTACGCTTTAAAAAAGCGGGTAAAATTTATGCAATTGACAGCAAAAACAATGCAGTTGTAGTGGGTGACAAAGTTGTTTGCGAAACGCAACGAGGGCTGGAAATGGCGGAAGTGGTGGCAACCGATGAGTTGCGCACCAAAATTGACCACGATCAGTCAACGCGTTTTATGCGCACAGCATCCGCTGACGATATTGCAAAATATGAAAATAATTTAAAGAACAAAAAAAATGTGCTCGACACTACAAATAGGCTGGTAGAAAAATATAAACTCGACATGCGTTTGGTGGATGTGGATTTTACGCTTGACAACTCAAAAGCGATTATCAGTTTTACTTGTGAAGACAGAGTGGATTTTAGAGAACTGGTAAAAGAACTGGCGTCTGCCTTGAAACGCAGAATTGAACTGCGTCAAATTGGCATAAGAGATCAGGCAAAAATTGTGGGCGGTCTGGGCAGTTGCGGCAAAGAAACTTGTTGCAAACAGTATTTAAACGATTTCGACAAGGTTAGCATCAAGATGGCAAAGAACCAAAATTTGTCGCTTAATCCCACAAAAATAAGCGGAATTTGTGGCAGGCTGATGTGTTGTTTGGCGTATGAAAATGACTACTACACTGAGGTGAACAAGCGCATGCCAAAATACAATTCGTTTGTTCAAACCAAGGACGGAGAGGGACAGGTTATTTACAACAACCTTGTAAAACAGACGGTTACCGTTAAGTTTGTAAACGACGCTGATATAAAAACAGCCGACTACACTTTGGATGAAATCACCATACTTGAAAAGAATAAACCCAACTGTGAGGGTTGCAAAAAAGATGTTAAAAGAAAATGAAAAACTGGAAGATTTGCAGTATAAAAATCTAAAAATAATACAAGGCAAAACTGGCTACCGTTTCACATCCGATGCGGTAACTCTTGCCAATTTTGTGGCCATTGAAAAGGGTGCAAATGTGGTGGATTTATGCAGTGGAAGTGGCGTGGTGGGTATACTTGTTTCACAAAAATCATGCGCTAAAACCACATATATGGTGGAGGTGCAAGATCGACTTGCCAACATGAGTGAAAGGACGATTGCTCTTAACGGACTGGAAAGTTGCATCAAAGTTGTGCATGCGCCTTTGCAGGGTGTGAGCGAAATTCTTGGCAAGGGAGTGATGGACTGCGTGGTGTGCAATCCGCCCTATAAAAAAACAAAAACGGGACTTGTTTCTGAATCGGAAGAGATATCAATTGCCAAACACGAAACAAAAGTGAGTTTAGAAGAAATTGTAAAAGAAGCCAGCATTTTATTAAATTTTGGTGGAAGTTTTTATGTGTGCAACAAAGAAGAGCGGTTGGTGGAAATGATGGAACTTTGTGTGAAATACAAACTGGAGCCTAAAGTTCTAAAGATAAAAACCAGCAAGAAAGGTGCGAATATTATTTTTATAAAAGCGGTGTTGGGTGGAAAACCTGGCATAAAAATCGAGGTGGAAGGGTTATGTTAAATATTGTGGCAACGCCTATTGGCAATTTGAGCGAGATGAGCATAAGAGCGATTGATGTGCTAAAGAGCAGTGATTATGTGCTTTGTGAGGACACGCGCACTAGCAGCGTGTTGCTTAACCACTACGATATAAAAGTTCCCCTGGTTTCTTATCACAAGTTTAATGAACGCTCTCGCTTGGAAGACATCTTAAATGATTTGAAAACTGGAAAGGTGGTTTCACTAATATCGGACGCGGGCATGCCTGCAGTTTCTGACCCCGGCAATTTGCTCGTTCAAGAAGTTATAAAAAACAATTTGGAATACACTGTGATTTCAGGGCCCTCTGCTTTTCTGAACGCATTTGTGCTCAGCGGATTTTCCACTCCATTTTCTTTTTTTGGTTTTTTGCCCGAGCGTGACAAAGCAAAAAAAACACTGCTGACTCCTTTTATAAATGTGCAATCCACTCTTATTTTTTATGTGTCACCACACTCGCTTTCAAAAGATTTAAAAGGGTTACACGAACTACTGGGAAAACGAAAGATGTGCATCGTTCGGGAAATTTCAAAAAAGTTTGAAAGTGTTTATTTTTTGGATTTAGGCGAGGATTACACAGATGTTGAAAAGGGGGAGTTTGTGGTGCTGTTAGCGCCAAAGGAAGAACAGGAAGAAACCATTGATGCCCTAATGAAACGCAATTTAGCAGAGGGATTGAATGAGAAACAAGCCATGAAAGCCACGGCAGAACTAAAAAAAATTTCAAAAAGTGATGTTTACAAAAATTGGAAGTTAAAGGGCGAGAAAGAGTGATGAAAGGGTAAAAAAAGTTTCATTGTATACAACCAAATTAAGTGCAAAAAAGAAAAAATGGTAATAAGACACAAATGCAAAATATAAAATTATGAAAAAAAACTAAAAATGTGTTTTTAAAAATATCTGGTTTAAAACAAAAATAAATCAATTCTTTAC
>CAYJCT010000077.1:0-5481 GCA_964368745.1 uncultured Christensenella sp.
ATATGCAAATAATGAAAAGATAAATATTGAGTATGTTAGTGCTAATCCAACTGGGGATCTTCATCCAGGACATGCTCGTGGTGCAGCTATGGGCGATTCGGTAGCTAGGATCATGCGTTATGCGGGGTTTGATATAACTCGTGAATATTATGTTAATGATGCTGGTAATCAGATTGATAATATGGCTTTGTCTTTACAAGCGCGTTATTTACAACGGTGTCATGTGGATGCTGAAATGCCTGAGGATGGCTACAATGGTCCTGATCTGATCGTTATCGCTGATAAATTATATAATGAGGTGCAGGATAAGTATCTCAATATGTCTAAAGAAGAATCATTACCGTATTTTCGGGCATATGGTCTCAAAGAAGAATTAGCGAAATTAAGAAATGATCTTAGTCAGTTTAGAGTTGAATATGATGTTTGGACAAGTGAACAATCAATATATATTAAAAAAAAGATAAAACCCAAAGTTTTATCTAAAAAATATTTTTTATAAAAAAACAAAAACGCCACTTTTAAAAATTCGCTCTATAAAAAAGCGTCTACTTTTTCACTAATTTGTTTCTGTTGCCTAAAGCCCACCATCCTGTCGGCTTCCTGCCCGGATTTATAGATTATCATTGTTGGAACTGTCATGACAGAATGAATTTTTGCCAAATCCTCATGAGTGTCAATGTCAAGTTTAACAACTTTTAATTTTCCGCCATAGTGCTCTTCTAGTTTGTCTAAGATTCCCGCTTGCATTTTGCAAGGTGTGCACCATGACCCAAAAAACTCAACCAAAAGCAACTCGTGTTTATCGAGTAGGTCTTGTTGATAATTATCCTTTGTTATATCCATTTTTTTCTCCTTAAAATTGTAATTTTTATATTTTGTTTACCTGTTGTAAAATTACTTACTTTTTAAAATTTATTTTTTCCATTTACTTAATTATTTTTAAATAGTTGTTTAATATGTTTTTATCTATAACAATTTAAAATTTTTTTAATCGTTTTTCCATTAATTTAATTTTAGTTCTTAATCTAATTACTTAATGGTTTTCATCTGTTTACTTATTGCAACTTTTTCATCAGTTTGCTTGATTTATTTATCTATTCGCTTAATGTTTTTTTCTAAAACTAACTATATTTCAATATTACTCATTAAGTCTCACTATGATTTTTTTACATCTAATATTATGTATTAAATTTTAAAATATATCTCTAATAGTATATAAAATAAAAACACATTTTCAAAATAAAAAACCCAAAATTTTAAAACTTAAAATTATTTTAATTTTAGATCAAAAAAATCAAAAATTTTATTGTTTACTTCATCAAGTGAAATTAATGAAACAGAGTGAAGCGCTCTGGAGATTGCTATATATAGTAGATTATTTTCATACTCGCTACTATAATTTGTGTTTGATGCATCATGAACAATAACGCTGTCAAACTCCAAGCCTTTGCTATTATAAACCGAAATCACGCAAATATCTGAGATAATTGCAGAAGTTTGCGCATCAATCAACTGAACGGAAGGCAGTTCTGACTGCAATTTTTGAAAAACTTGTTTCGCTGCTTTATTGGTTTTTGTAATCACTGCAATGCGTTTATATTTTTGCATTTGTTTGTGGATTTCATTTAGCGTGATGTTAATAATAGATTTTTTCTCCACTTTAAGAATGCAAGGCACATCACCCTTTCGTGAAACCACTTCCACATTGTCGATATGCCCCACAAAACTAAACAAATTTGTGATTTCTTGCGTGGATCTATAAGTTGTATTAAGTGAAATATAATTGATAACATTGGTAAATATCTTGCTCAAATAATTTAAATTTCCGTCCACACTATACTCTAAAATAGACTGTTTTGTGTCTCCTAGCAGCGTCATCGGACAGTCAAACAACATGTTTAAAACAGCAAGTTGTACACACGAATAGTCTTGCAATTCATCCACAACCAAGTGTTTTATGATGCTATAGTTTGCGCATCCATAAACAAAATATCGTAAAAACAAAATAGGATAAACATCTTCGTTTTTTACCTTATTCTTAACTAATACAAATGGCATCTTAGCATTTTCCAAAAATTTAAAATATAATTTAACACAATTTCGCTCCGCGAACAAACCAAAAAGATGATTAAAAATCTGCGATTTAATTGATTTTATTTTTGAAGCATTTCGAATTTTGTAGAAGTAGTCTAAATATAGCGCCTCGCTGATATACTGCAATTTTTCAACTAATGAGAGCGTATTTTCTTTTGAATAAAACAGTTTGTTCACCTTTGGTCCATTAATTGTAACACCAAAAACTTCAAAATTATTACAATCAAAAGTATTGTAGATATAGTTGTTGCAAAAATCTTTCAATTTTTCCAAAAATTCGTGACCAGATTTATAGTTTGCCTCTTCTAGTTGCTCAGGATGCAATATCAACCGCTCGATTTGTTCGCTTTTTCGCTCCACAATCAAAAACTTTTTTAGTGCCTTTCTTGCAATTTCATCCAATTCCAATTTCTGAATATCTTCCTCTGCAAGTTCAGGAAGTACGGAAGAAATGTAGGAAGAAAAAGCGGTGGATGGTGAAAGCATGGCCACATTTTCTGCTTTTATTTTGTCTTTTAATTTGTAAAGCAAATATGCAATTCTATGAAGAGCAACAGCAGTTTTTCCCGAGCCTGCGATGCCGTTCACAACCAAAGTGTGTGTGTTGTTGCTTCTGATGATGCGGTTTTGCTCTTTTTGAATGGTTTGAACAATGGAACGCATTTTGTTGCTAGATGATTTACTTAAAGTTTCTTTTAATATCTCGTCATCAATGGTGATATTAGTGTCAAAAAAATATTCCAGTTTTCCATTTTTGATGTTGTATTGCCTTTTGTTTAGCAACTCACATTTGATGTTTTTGTTGTCCGACAAAATTTCAGCCTCGCCACTTTCATAGTCGTAAAACAACGACGCAATGGGCGAGCGCCAGTCCAAAACAATAAAACCGTTTTCCTCATCATTTTTTAAGGAATGCACTCCAAGATAATATTTTTCTTCTACTTGATCATGAAAAAATTTCAAATCCAATCGAGCAAAATATGGCGAATAAAGCATATTTGAAAAAATAACTTTTTCCTTTTTCAACTCTTCAATTCTCTCCACCATAAATTGCATTTGACCCTGCTGACTTTGTAATAACACGCGGTTTTCATCCGACAATTCATGCAAGTTCATATACCGCATCTGCGCTAAATAATTAGTATTTTCGTGATTTAGCGTTTGAGTTACAGCCTCTTCTTCTAATTTCCCGTCAGCAATCCTTTGCAACAATTTGTTGCAAGTAAACTGTAAATATTCACGCTCTTTTAACATCTGAATTTTATCCATAACCTCTCAAAAAAATATGATATAACAAATCAAAATTAGTATACTATAACCTAATAACTATAACACAAAAATTTAATAATTGAAAACAAAATAAACCCAAAGCATAATTGGGTTTATTTATATTTTGTATCTTTTTTCAACAATTAAATAATACATTTTAAATAAAAAATTAAATAATATATTTTTTTCAACAATAAAACAATACATTTTATATAAAAATTAAATAATGTATTTTTTCAAATCATATTTTTTCGTGGTTTCCCCAAATGCAGCGTTCACATATTTTTCATCAATTTTAACATCCATCATAGGATGGCTGCCGTTTGCATTAAAAGAAATGTCTTCAAGCAACAACTCCATCAACGAGTGCAGGCGTCGTGCTCCCAAATTTTCATTGGATTCATTTTCCTTTTCCGCTAAATCAGCAATATTTTTTAGCGCTTCATCGGTGAATTCTAAATTAATATTGTCAATTTTTAATAGTTCTTTATATTGAAGAGTCACTGCATTTTTTGGTTGCGTTAAAATTTTGAAAAAATCATCCGCAGTTAAACTGTCCAAATCCACTTTGATTGGGAATCTGCCCTGAAATTCAGGAATAAGGTCTTCCACTTTGCTGATATGGAAAGCACCGGCAGCAATAAACAAAATGTAATCAGTTTTGATGGTGCCATATTTAGTGTTTACAGTGGAACCCTCAACCAAAGGCAAAATGTCTCTTTGCACGCCCTCACGACTAACATCAGGACCTTTTTGTGACCCTTTTGCAGCAATTTTATCAATCTCATCAAGGAAGATTATGCCCTCTTGTTCTGCTCGTTTAATTGCTTCAGAATGAAGTGAATCAGTGTCGATAAGTTTGTCGATTTCTTCTTGCATCATCAGTTCAAACGCCTTTTGCATGGTCAACTTTTTTCTCTTTTTTTGCTGAGGAAAAATACTTCCCAACACATTTGAAAAATCAATATCACTGCCCATTCCCGGCATCATACCGATGTTTTTAACAGGTTCAGAGATGTTTACCTCAATGATGTCGGAAGCAAACTTGCCCGACTTAATACCCTCTAAAATATCTTTTCTAAGTTGCTCACTGTCAGCATTTGGCTGTTCTTGTCTTTTTGCAGGATAAATGATGTCAACCAATTTTTGTTCCACATTAATTCTGGCTTTTTCTTCTACCAATTGCCTTTTTTCTTCTTTTACAAGGCGAATTGAAACCTCCACTAAATCACGAATCATGCTCTCACAATCTCTGCCCACATAACCCACTTCAGTGAACTTTGTTGCCTCGATTTTAATGAACGGCGCAGAAACCAACTTTGCTAGCCTACGCGCAATTTCTGTTTTTCCAACACCGGTCGGGCCTTTCATGATAATGTTTTTTGGAGTAATTTCCTCACGAAGTTCGGGCGATAGCCTGCTTCTTCTATACCTATTTCTCAGCGCAATTGCCACCGCTCTTTTTGCCTTGTCCTGACCAATGATATATTTATCTAACTCTTTAACTATGTGTTTTGGTGAATAATCCATAAAACTAAACCTCCTCACAAACTATATTTGTGTTGGTGTAAATGCAAATAGTGCCCGCAATTTCAATGCACTTCACGGCAATTTCTTTTGCCGGCAAATCGGTGTTAGCAATAAGCGCTTTTGCCGCAGCATAAGCATACGACCCGCCACTTCCAATCGCACAAACTCCAAATTCAGGCTCAATAACATCGCCCGTGCCTGAAATAATTAGCAGTTGCGACTTGTCGGCAACCAACATCATGGCCTCCAACTTACGCAAATACTTATCATCTCTAAACCCAATCGCCAACTCCACCGCACTGCGCATCAGGTTTCCGCTAAACTTTTGCAACAACTCCTCAAAACGCGCCGACAAACTAAAGGCATCCGCAACAGTTCCCGCAAAACCAATAATCACCTTTCCGTTATAAATTCTTCTAACCTTCACAGCGTTACCTTTCATAATAACTTTTTCGCCAAAAGTAATCTGACCGTCGCCAGCAATCGCAGTTTTATCGCCTTTTTTTATGGCAACAATTGTTGTTCCTTTAAACATATTTTTTCCTCTCTTATATTTTTATTTGTAGAAATATTAAAAATAATTATATG
>CAYJCT010000078.1:0-5420 GCA_964368745.1 uncultured Christensenella sp.
CATTAAAAGCACAATTAGTTTTATTTATGACCGTTTAAACAACTTTTTAACATATTTAATTTAATACATACCCATATTTTTGTTTCCATTTGAGGTGGATTTTTCGTTTGCTTCACTGCTCACAACCAAACATTCTGTGGTTAGAAGTGTGCTTGCAATGCTACCAGCGTTCTCAAGGGCAGAGCGTGTTACTTTAGTGGGGTCAATTATTCCGCTTTCAAACATATCGACATATTCGCCCGTGTAGGCGTTGTAGCCATAATTTTTTTTGTTTTTTTCTTTAATGTTATGTATGATGACATTGCCGTCTGCCCCTGAATTTTCTGCAATGATTTTTAGCGGTTCTTGCAAACTTTTAAGCACTATTTCCGCGCCCGTTTTTTCGTCGCCAACAAGTGTGGAAATTAAATTTTCCACCGCTTGCGAGCACGATAAAAGCGAAATTCCACCGCCTGCCACAATGCCTTCTTCCACCGCGCTTTTTGTGGCAGAAATAGCGTCTTCAATGCGCAATTTTTTTTCGTTTAATTCCACTTCTGTTGCACTTCCCACAAAAATAACCGCAACTCCGCCCGAGAGTTTCGACAGCCGCTCTTGCAACCTTTGCTTGTCAAATTCATTCTCCGCATTGTTTATTTGGCTTTTTATAAGCGCAATTCTCTGCTTTAATTTTTGGCTGTCGCCACCTCCGTTAGTAAGAGTGGTGGAGTCTTTCGTGATTTTTGCGTTGGTTTTGCCCAGCATTGAAATGTCCACTTCTCTTAAATTATGATGCAATTCTTCGCTAATATAAGTGGCGCCAGTCAGCACGGCGATGTCTTCGAGAGATGCTGTTTTTCTGTCGGCATAAGCAGGCGCTCTCACTGCAACCACATTTAGCGCGCCTCTAAGTTTGTTTACCACCAAAGTGTTTAGCACTTCTGTTTCCACATCATCGGCAATAATCAGCAAAGGCGCTCCCGTTTGAGACACCTTTTCTAACAATGGCAAAATTTCTTGCACGCTGCTAAGTTTTTTGTCGGTCACAAGCGTCAACGCATTTTCTAGCACGCACTGCATTTTTTCGGTGTTGTTCATCATGTAGGGCGACAAAAATCCTCTGTCGAATTGTAATCCTTCCACAATTTTAAGTTCAGTTTTTAGTGTTTTATTTTCTTCCACAGAAATAACGCCGTCTTTGCCCACAATTTCTACCGCTTGCGAAATCAACTGTCCAATTTCTTCGTCACCCGCACTAATTGCCGCAATTTGAAAGATTTCTTTTTCGTTTTCAATAGGAATAGAAATGTTTCTTAAGTGCGTTGTGGCAGAAATTATGGCTTTTTGAATGCCTTTTTTTAGCAGTACTTGGTTGGCTCCTGCCGTTAGATTTTTCACACCTTCACGAATTATGCTTTGCGCTAGAACGCACGCAGTTGTGGTTCCGTCGCCCGCTGTGTCGTTTGTGGCAATGCTCACTTGCTTAATTAAATTTGCGCCCAAGTTCTCAAACGGGTTTATTAGTTCGATTTCCTTTGCAATGGTAACGCCATCATTTGTGATGAGCGGAGTTGTGTATTTGCGCTCAAGCACCACATTTTTTCCTTTGGGTCCCAGCGTTAATTTAACCGTGTTCGCCAACTTGTTCACGCCTGCTTCCAAACTTTTTATTGCATCAAATCCGCAAAGTATTTCTTTTTTCATAGAATTAATCCTCCTCGTTTGTTTCAATTATTCCTAAAATATCTATTTCTTTAATCAAAAAAAAGGTTTCGTTGTCTAATTGATATTCATTTGTGGCGTATTTGTTGAAAAGCACACGGTCGCCAATTTTAACGCTAAACTGCTTATTTTCTTCCTCATATTTTCCTATTGCCACCACTTTTGCGATGTCGGGCGCGTCTTTTATAGTGTCTGGAATTATTATGGTACTTTCCTTTTTCTTTGCCTCAACGGGAACAATCAGCACTCTGTCGAACAACGGTTTTATTTTCATTTTATTCTCCTTTATAACTATATTTTTATTTTACTAAACAAAAATAAGTTACTAAACAATTATTTTTTGTTTAATTGACACAATTTGAAAAAATCTGGCGAGTGGGAATATGTGCGGGTTTTATACTAAGTTTATCATTTAAAAATTTATCATTTGTGGAAAAATTTTTTGTAATTTTTTCCTGCAAAATTTTGTGTATTTTCTTTTGTAACTTTTTTTTAAATATTATTGCAATTTTATATAATTTTAAAAAAAATATTTTTATAACTTTTTTAGCGTGTTTTTTTATAATTTTTTAATCTAAAATTTTTCCACTTGATTTATGGATTGATTATAATATAAGAAAATTTTATAATTTTAGTTAAAATTTATTGTATTAACTGCAAAAAAATAGTGCAGTATTTTCTCATAAATTGCCTACGATCTAAGTATAATGATAGCATAGGAGAATATCAAGAAAGTATGTCAAAAATTAATTATGTGGACGGAGTTAAAATAATTAAGCACAAAAAAAACAACACAGCTTTTGTGATGTTTGTGCTTTTTGCAAGCGTGCTGTTGGTCTATTTAATGTCGGGCATTTTTAGTAAAGCACTGTCAGTAACCGAGTTTTCTTTTATCAACATGCTGGGTTTAAGACACAATGAAATCACCGCTCAAAAACATACAATTTATGCAGTGACTTTAGGGGAGTACGATGATCACGACAAGGCGCTGTCGGTTGCGATGGGTGCAAGTTTGGCGGGTGCGGGTGGCTATGTTTGGAAAGAAAATGATAAGTTTTTTGTGATTGGGCATGTTTATCCTGATAAAAAAGACGCTGAAATTGTGGCTGAAAATCTTTCGTTTTCCGAATATAATATAAGTGTTATGGATGTGAAAATATCAGCCGTTAAGGTGTATATCGAAAATTTTGGCAGTAAAAATTCACAAAAAATCAACGAAATACTAAAATATTTATATCAGCTTTACGAAAATTTCTATAAAAACACCATACAGTTTGAAAAGCAAGAGATAACATATTTTGCCTTTTCAAGTTTTGTGAACAGTTACAAAGGAGAGGTTAGAATTTATCAAGATAGAATTGATGAAATAATAAAAGAGTACCCATCCAAATCGCTTACCGACATAAAATCGGGTTTAATTGCCATTGAAAGCAGCCTAGACAACACCGTTAAGGTGATGCTAGAAAACAATTTGGCAATTTCAATTGCAAAATATGGCCTAATCGAATATGTTTATCAATACCAAAGGCTAATTAATAATTTGCAAAATTAAATTTAAAAGCACCTGCGTGAAAAGCACTAACAATTATAGGCAAAGAAACTATGTTTTTATTAGGTTTAATAAAAAATTATCATAAATGAAAATAATGAATATTTAGTTTAATAAAAATAACAAATATTTATTTTAATAAAGATTGATAATTCTTTGCTAGAAAAATAAAATTTTTAACTTGATAATATTATATTTTTGAGAGAAAAAAAGGTCCATATATATTTAATTATCAAAATATTCGCACTTTTGTTTCTTTTTATTTTGGTAAATTATAACTTGTGATGTATAATATTTTTATGAATAAAACTATGAAAAACTGGATATTTAAAATTTCAATTATCATGCTTGTGATAGTGGCTGACATTGCAAGCAAATATTTTTTTGCCGAGTTTTTTAAGCATAATAGCGACATTGTGTTGATTGAAAATCTAGTGGTGCTGACCTACACGCAAAACACGGGCGCTGCTTTTGGTATTTTTTCTTCCAGTACACTTGCTTTAACCATTGTGTCGCTATTGTTTATTGCGGTATTGTTTTTTTATGACGCGGTCTACAAAGAAAAAAATATGCTCTACACCATTGCCTTTTCGCTCATTATTGGCGGCGCAATTGGCAATGTTATTGACAGAATTTTTCTAGGTTATGTGCGCGATTTTGTGTGGATGTTTTCTTCGTTTGTGTGCAACATTGCCGACATTTGTCTGTCGGTGGGGGTTTTTCTTTATGTGCTGCACACCTTGATTGAATTTAATAAATCCCGCAAAAATGATAAAATAAACGGCACGCAAAATTAATTTACTTAAACTTCATTGTTTGTGAAAAATTAACAATTAATCGTTAAAAAAATTAAAAAATTATTAAAAATTTGATGACTGATTAAATATGATTTATAAGTGATTGATCGATAAAAAATCTTCAGAAATAGTTTATTTAATACCTTTCTCAAAAGGTATGCAAAATGACATAAAATGGTGAAAAATGGCGGATAATCTGTGGATTTTGCACTGCAAAAATGGGAGGGAGTGAAGTACTATGCAAATTGTTGTAATGGAAAAAGATGTGGCAAAAAGGCTGGACAATTTTGTGTGCGAAAACATCTTAGATAGAACTCGCTCTTTTATAAAAAAACTAATCGACGAAGAAAAGATTTTGGTGAACAATTCAGCCGTAAAAGCAGGGTATAGTTTGAAACTTGGCGATGTTGTAAATGTTTCGTTGGATGACTTAAGCGATGAAATAAAACCTGAAAATATTCCGCTTGACATTGTTTATGAAGATGAAGACCTGCTTGTTATAAACAAACAAAAAGGGCTAATAACTCATCCAACGGAAAGCATAAAACAAGGCACGCTTGTTAACGCACTGCTTTATTTGAAAATTCCGTTAAGTGATGTGGGCGGAAAAAGTAGACTGGGCATTGTGCACCGTCTCGACAAAGACACCACGGGGCTTATTCTGGTGGCAAAAAACAACGCCGCACACGAACATTTATCGCACCAAATAAAAAATCGGCTGTGCAAAAGATATTATCTAGGTGTTGTGGACGGCGTGGTGAAAAATGGTGAGGGCGAAATAAAAACGCAGATGGGAAGAGACAAAAAAAATCGCACCAAAATGGCAGTAACAACCGATAAATCAGATAGATTTGCGCACACTAAATTTAAAGTTTTAAAAACTTTTGCCCAGCATTCTTTGCTGGAATATGAATTGATTACGGGCAGAACGCATCAAATTAGGGTGCACTCCGCTCACATAAATCACGCAATTTTGGGAGACTCAACTTACAACTCAAAAAAATCAAAAATAAAAATTTCCAGCCAACTGCTGCATGCTTATAAAATTCATTTTTATAAACCCAAAACAAATGAACTTTTAGAACTGGAAGTGGGTTTGCCGCCCGAATTTAATAGGGTGTTAAACATTATTTCTCAGTATTAATCGTTTTATCTAAACTATATTGATGCATTTTATTGATTTTTTTATTTTTTTTAGTCTTTAAAAATATTTTTTTAAAATGCAAAAGAACAAAACGAAAATCACAAATTCCATTATTAAAAAATGCAAAATGATTTTTAAAAATATTTTTGCCAAATACCTATTAATAAAAATAGTAAGTTTTATAAAACAAAATAAAAAATTACTTTATTTAAATCCACCATTTCAGCAC
>CAYJCT010000079.1:0-5392 GCA_964368745.1 uncultured Christensenella sp.
ATTTCACAACTAGAAAATTTTAAGCAAAATTACACAACTAGAAATTCGTAGCCAAGTTTTCTAAAACAGAATTTCTCAACTTTTGCCTATCTATATTTTATCATTTCATTTCACTTATTTCAATAGTTTATTGCCGAACAAAATAGTTTTTTAAAAATGAAATTTGAAAGAGTTTTTTCAATTGCAAATTAGTGACTCTGTTTAATTTTTCATAGTTTAAAGTTTGGCCTTTTGCTAGTAGCACATTAATAAAAAGAAATTTTATTGGCTATCTATAACTTTACAATAACATTAAAATGCATTAAAATAAAAGCAGAGAAAAAAGGTGTATGGAGCAAAAAATGGCGAAGTTTTTTTTGATTGGCGGGGGCGGAATAGGCAAACCCAACAAAGAAAAATATCAGGTAAGAGCGTTGGACGAAGAAATTATTAATATGACAGGAAAGAAAAGTCCGCAGTTGTTGTTTATTGGAGTGGCGTCACACAAAACGGAAGACGAGTATTTTTTAACCATACAAAAAAACTTTAGTGCGCTTAATTGTGAGTGCGCTCACTTAAACAAAGTTGACATAAAAGACGAAGCGAAAGCAAGGAAAATGTTTGATGCTGCCGACATAATTTATGTGGGCGGAGGAAACACAATTCATTTAATGCAGGTGTTTAGGAAACACAATATTTTTCCGTTGTTTGAAAAAGCGATTGCCGAAAACAAAGTGCTAACGGGTATGTCGGCAGGTGCAATTTGTTATTGCGAATTTGGAAATTCTGGCAGTCGTGTGCTGAAAAGCAACCCTAATCAACCTGTGAAAGTTGCAGGTATGGGATTTGTGAAAATGCTTTTTTGCCCGCACATAAATTCCAACAAAAACCGCTTGCCCGCAATGGAAAACATGCTTAAAAGCGAAAGTTTAGAAGGCTACGCACTTGACGATTTAGTTGCCATAAAAATAGTGAACGAAAGTATGACATTTTTAGGGACGCGGGAAAAACTAAAAATTTTTAAGTGCTATTTTGACGGCAACAAAAAGTTTATAAAAGAAAAAGTTGACTACCACATTTTGGGAAATTAATGAATTATCACACGCAAGGAGTTTGGTTGTGGTTGCAAATCCTGAGGTGTAAATAAAATTGGAAATGCACAAGTTGAGGTTTTGAACAAGTTGACGGGCAATACACAAGTTTATTGCAATATATATGTCATGATTATCATTAATTAATAACAACACATAAATTTGATTTATGCCCAATTTTTTTATGCTGAAAAAATAACCATAAAACCTGCCAGAACATAGCAACATATGAAAATAAAATTTTGTAGAAAATCAAAATTTACATTTTATAAAATATAAAAAATTAATAAAATCCAAAAATGTTTTTGGCATCAAAGCGTGCCTGCTAAAGACCGCATAAATGCCACGATGTAAAAAAACCACGAAACTGTTTTCGTGTTTTTTTTGCTCTCTTAAATTAATTTTTTTAATTCTTTCAATTGCACTTATTAATCCATTCTGCAATTATAAAATTTCCCATCAATTTAATCAATTTCAAAATTTTTCAAACTATTAATTCATACACAAACTTGTAGAATTTTAATTCATATTTTCAATTAAAGGAACAATGTGTCTCAAAACAATTGCAAAAGTTTTTAATCCACTCCATCAATTTCAAAAATTTTCAACCTATTCAAGCTTTTCAGAATTTATTAATTCATTCAACTAATTTCAAAAATATTAATCCAATCTTTCAATTGCAGAGTCGTATGCTGCGTCTCTTGCTTCAATTTGAGAGATTTCTAAACTGTCGGCATTTTTTAAGAAAGAGTAGAATAAGTCTCTGTTGTCAATGGTGAAGGGTTCGTCTAACATTTCTTGATTTTTTACCATGTTGTTATTGTCCCAAATTAGGAATTGGCTGTTTCTTGAAGTTGGTTTGTAGGTTAGTCTATCATCTGCAGGCAGAGGATATTTTAGTGACGGCGCATATTTTTCGATGATAGTGTTGATAGAAACAGTGGCTGTTTTTCCCAGAGACACATGTGTTAGCGGAATGTTGTTCACCTTGTTGTATTCGTTGCAGAAAGTGTTAAGCGTTTCCAGTAGAGTGAAGTAAACTTTTGTTTGGTCTTCTTCGCTGGAGATGTCTCTAAGCGCTCGGTCCACTTCCAAACTGGCAAAGATGGCGTAGCCTTTTTCACGGTTGATTTCAAGGCGTGATGTTGCCACAACATTTTTGCTTCCGAACTCGTCAACTGCGGTAACATAAAAGGGTTGAACATCTTTGTCTAGTTGGCTTTCAATAAGTTCTTCACAGCCCGAGTCGTTTACGCGCGCGCAAGTTGCCATTTTCATGGATGTGCTCGCAACAGTTATTCCGTCTTCGCCTTTTTTTGCCACAACGCCTTCGATGTCGGGGAACAAACTCACTTTAAACTTTGCATCCATAGCGTCGATATCTTTTTCAATATCTTTTTTGTAGGTTGGGTGCGCTCTTAGAATGTCGAAGTGTCTCATCACAGGTTTTAATCCTTGACGCGCCACATTTATGTTGATATGTGCTTTAACAATTTTGTTGCTGTTCGGGAAGATTGCGTAAGGCAATACAGTTTTGCCCTGCTCAATAATGTCGGCAGTTCTTTCAATGGAATCTATATCTATGTTGTATCTTCCAAACTCAGCAGCGTAAGGTTTTAAATCCTCGCTCACTTCTCCCAGGTCGGGTCCGCTTTGTCCGCCAAACTGGCAAACATAGTCAATAAAGTTTAATCGCTCCATGTCCTTGCCGGAGTTCTTTTTGTAGTTAATCCACTTGTCGTGCATTAGCCCTTTGCTTTGTTCCATTTTTCCGCTGTGTTCATACATAAGTAAACTGTTTCCAAATTTTTTAAACATGTCTTCCACGAAATTTGAATTTCCCTCTTCCGCGTTTTCAAAACTTGCTTCATAAACCTTTTTGAAATTTTCAGGGGAGTGCAAACAATAGGTTGAAAACTCTTCGTTGTAGGCAGGGGTTTCTGAGATGTTGTGGAAAACTGTGTGAATTTGCTGAGGAGTTAGCGCCATGCTTTTAGGATTAGGCTGTTTTGGATTTTGCAACATCGTGCGTGATAAAAATGCGATTGCGGAAGAATGAATTTTCTCATCGTTTTCATAAAGACCAGCAAGCACAGATAGTTTAAACAAGGTCGCCTCTTCATCTTTTGAAAGTATTCCTTCTTGTTGCCCGCGTTGGTTCTCTTCTGTGTTTTCATACGAAGCAGATGCTTGTCGCAAAATACGCGAAAAGATTTTGCTGTGTTTGATGTAGGTCTCGATTCGGTTGGTAGGCAAATTATTAATCACATATGCAGGAGGCATGTAGATGCGCTCGCCCTCGGTGCTGTCTTTGCTTAGTTGCTGTTTAAATTTATAAAAGTTGTATGCGTTGTCAGACTTGATGATGTCTTCGCCGTTTTTGGTTTGCAGGATTTCTTCGTTGGAAATAAAGTTAATTTCTTCGTTTTCCATGATATAGAATCCAATACCGGTTTGCAAAATTTTATAGTCTTTGCTCAGTTTTCCGTTCATCAGCGTTTTTTCAGTAAATGTGGGTCCAAAGTATTGCCCGTTCATTTCAGAAGACAGTTCAAATTCGCTTTTTTTGATTTTATGTTTGTTGAAAACATTGATGACCATATTGTCGTCACAGTCTTTAAATGGTCGCGATTTAATGTGTGCAGTGGTTTTTGGAATGTTAAAATTTTTCAAACTTTTACAGCCCGAAAATGTTTCACCACCTATGTAGTGTAATTTACTTGATGGCTTAAAGGTTTTCAAGTTTTTGCAACCTTCAAATGCATACCAATATACTTGCACTAAACTCTCTGGCGAGTTGAACGCGCGCAGTGCTTTTTGATTTTTAAACGCGCCGTGCCAAAGATAAGAAACTCCCTCGGGAACATGAGGAGCAATTCCGATGTGGGTTTTTAGATAGGTGTTGAATTTTGCTTGATTTTCAATTCCTTCCAGTCTGATTGACGGTTTCATTTCGCCATATGGAGTTGTCATGTAGATAGACATTTTGTATAAGTCAGCATAGTTGATTTTGATGTCTTTGTGGTTGGCAAAAATTTCGGGATTAATGGTATCCATACTATCAGGCAACTCAATTGAAGAGATGGCTGGAATGTCGTTTAACAAATTGCTCGAAATAGCCTGCACGCCATCGGGCACACGAGGCATTGCGCCCGCATGTTTGTGCATATAATAACCCAATATTTTTGGATTTTTAATACCCACTACTTCGTTTTTACCTTGTTTGTTTTCTTTGATAATATAGTATGCGTTTTCCATAAATTCATCCACCGTTTTAATTTTAATTTTAATTTTTAATTTGTAATAAAACTGAAGCCAAATGGTTAGTTGGTTTCAGGTTTGTTTTTTGTTTTTTTGTTTATTAAACTCGCTCAGGAGAAATATCTTTTTCCATGGTCTGAGGCTCTCTCACCATAAAAAAGTGAGTTGCTTCTCCTGTGGTTGTATCGAAGTGTTCCACATTGGTACCGTCTTCGTTTTTTAAGTAGTCGTAGCCATATTTTTTGTAAAGTTCCTGCACAGGATTGTCCTGAAAAACTCTTAGGATGGAATTGATGCCCATCTCGTCTGCCTGTCTGTTACTCTCGACAATTAATCGCGATGCAATTTTGCATCCACGGAAAATTGGGTCGGTGGCAATATAGTCAAACTTCATGATGTCAAGCCCGTCCTTGTCGACATCTTTGTGGCAGTCATAAAACCCAGCCACAACATCTTCTCCCGCCTCGTCTTTAACGATAACCGCTTGCATAAATTTTAACCTTGCAGCCTCTTTCTCTTCTGCTTTGGCTTTCATGTATTCCGCAGTGTCCTTCCAGCCACCTCTGTGAGCATCTGTGTAGTCTTTGAAACTAAGTTTATGGATTCTAAAAAAGTCTTCAAAATCGTTTGCCTGATATGGTCGCAATTGATAGTCGATTGCCACTCCTTTGCTAGGAGTTTTGTCTACTAAATATTTTTTAATTTCTTCTCTTTTTTTCTCCATTTTTCCCGTTTCCTCTTTTTATATTATGGTAGTTTATCAGATGAATAAGTGCTTGTCAATACCTCAATAATAAATAATTATAAAACTTTTTACATTTTTATTCAAAGTTTAAAAAACACATAAAAACTGCAAAATTTCAACTAAGGTATAGAGATTTTTGATAAAAATGAACATTGAATAGCAATAAAAAATTTTTTTAATGTCGCTAATTATGCAAAAAACAAAATTGTTCAAAAATACAGAAATAAAAGTGAGCGAAAATATTTTTTGTTTGGGCTATTTTTTTTACTGCAATGGATTTTTTTGTTATTTTTATGAAAAAGCTGCAGCGTAAATT
>CAYJCT010000080.1:0-5369 GCA_964368745.1 uncultured Christensenella sp.
ACATGATTATATTTAGATTTAGCGTAATTAATAAAAATATTATTTGATTTTTTAGATTTGTATAATTTCAAGTTTTATAAAGATTTTATTTGATTATATTTAGATTTTCTAAAATTAATTTATAATTAATAAAAACGCATATAAATCACAAAATATTTAGGAGAGAGAATGAAGAAAAACATTCCAAACACAGCCTTCGAACTTATAAAGCCAATTGCAGAGGGGCTGGGATACACGCTAGTTGAGGTGTTGTTCAAAAAAGAACACACTGGACATGTGTTGGCAGTTTGCATCGATAAAGAGGGTGGAATTAACATAACCGACTGCGAAAAACTTTCGCGCGCAATCGATAAACCACTAGATGAAGAAGACATTTCAAACGGACTTTCCTATTCTTTAAATGTTTCATCTTATGGACTAGATCGCATTTTCAAAACCGACTATGATTTCAACAAGCACATCGACAAAGAAGTGATAATAAAGTTTTACAAACCTACACTAGGCACCAAAAGAATGGTGGCACACTTGCGTTCATTCGATGAAGAATCCGTTATGGTTGACTACAACAACGAGCGCATAACAATCGCAAAAAAAGATATTGCTAGTATGACACTTAGCATTAAATTTTAATTTTTAAGGAGAAAAAAATGATAAATAAAGACTTTTTCCAAGCATTAAACGAATTGGAAGTTCAAAGAGGAATCGATAAAGAATATTTTATTGAGTCACTGGAAACCGCACTGACCAGCGCGTACAAAAAACATTTTGGAGAAGCAAAAAGCGCTTATGTAAAACTAAACGCAGAAAAAAACAGCATCAAGGTTTATTCCTATAAAACAGTGGTGGAAGAGGTTTGTGACCCCGACAAAGAAATGAGTTTAGCAGACGCTAGAAACATCAAAAAAACCGCTAAAATTGGCGACACTCTACAGCAGGAAGAATCCCCAAAAAACTTTAGCAGAATTGCTGCTCAAACTTCTAAACAAGTGGTTATGCAACGCTTGCGCGAGGCCGAGAGAGGCAAGGTGATGAGTGAGGTGGAAAGCAAACAAAACCAACTAATCACTGTGGTTGTGCGAAGAATTGAGTCTGATAATATTTATTGTGATTTAGGACTAACGCAAATCGAGGGAATACTTAGCAAAAACGACCGTATTCCCGGCGAAAAATATGCTGTGAACTCGCGCATAAAAGTTTATGTTAAAGCAGTGAAAGAATCTTATAATATGCCATATGTGCAACTAACAAGAACAAATGCAGCATTTGTTAGAGAGTTGTTTGATTTAGAAGTTCCTGAAGTTTCCAGTGGCGAGATTGAAATAAAAAATATTGCGCGCGAAGCGGGCGGAAGAACAAAAATCGCAGTATACAGCGAAAATCCTGACATCGATGTGGTGGGCGCATGCGTAGGCAACAAGGGCATGAGAGTGGCGGCTATCATCAACGAACTAAACGGCGAAAAAGTTGACATTGTGCCATTCAGCGAAAATCCGGTGGAGTTTATAACATCGGCACTTAGTCCGGCAACTGTGCTTCACATCGAACTAAACCACAACGACAGAACCAGTTTGGTTATAGTTCCCGACGACAAGTTGTCGCTAGCCATCGGCAAAAGCGGTCAAAATGTGCGACTGGCTGCCAAACTTACCGGCTGGCGCATCGATGTTAAAGCAAAATCTGCTGTTCCATCTCTTAACCTGTTGCAGCGCGATAGCGATGAAGATGACGAAGTGGAAGAAAACGACACTTTTGAATCAGACGCAACCGAACTGTTTAATGACGACATCTTTGAAGATTTAGAATAAAGTTATGAGGCGATAAAAACTATGAGTAAACACGAAGTTTTTAGAATGTGCTCAGTTTGCAGGCAACGAAAAGACAAGTCCGAACTTTTCCGCGTGGTGAAAAAATCCAACTCAGACGAGTTTGTGGTGGACATTGGTGGCAAAATCAACGGACGCGGCGCATATGTTTGCAAAAATATTGAGTGTGTTAAAAAAAGCATTAAGCAAAAGTCGTTGAATAAAAGTTTTAAGTGCAATGTACCGCTTGTGATTTACCAACAAATGGAGGAAACTTTTGTTGAAAAATAACATCCCAACATATTTAGGATTTGCAAAAAAAAGCAACCAAATAGTATATGGCATAGACAATTTGGCATTTACAAAAAAAAAGATAGAACTGGTGCTGGTTTGTGCCACAATTAGCGAAAAATCTTACAAAAATGTTCAATTTTTGGCAACAAAAAACAAATGGCCACACGCATATTTGCACTCAGTTAAGTTAGACGATGTGTTGTTTACAAAAAATTGCAAAATTGTGGGGCTAACAAACGCATCCTTGGCTCAGGCAATCATAAAAGAAATCGAGAAAATTAGTGATGAAACAATCAGTGATGACACAAATTGAATATAATGTATAGAGAAATTTTTAAGGGGTTAAAATTGAGTAATAAAGAAGTGAAAACAAAACAAAGAAACCAGTTCGAGAATTTAAAAATGTTAAATAACATTTTAAATGGCGCAGACATGAGTAACTTGGTCAACAATGTTTCTAAGGCAAAAAAGGCATTAGAAAATTTTTGCAAGGCGCTAAAGTCGAGAGACCAGGAACTGATGCGCGACGAATATCAAAAAAAGCAATCGGAATCTTTTATAAAAGCGGAAACCAAGCAGCCCGATGATGTTTCGTTTGTGGAAGTTTTTGAAGAAAAGGAAAAGCAAACAGATGAAAAAACTGTGCCTGCTTCAGTTTTGTCGCACGAAAACTCAAATACAACCAATAAAGCCGAGCCAGCAGCGCGCGCAACCACTTTGGTAAGCACAAATGCTGAGCCAACCCCTAAAGCAAAACCATATCAAAATACACGCAGTGATGCGCGACCAAACTATAGAAATGACTCCAACCGACCAGATAATTCACGGGCGCAAAATCAGGACAATAGAGTAAATAATTTTAAAAGAAACAATCAATCTGGCGCTAATTATCAGAATAATTATCAACGAAATAATCCATCGAATACCACGAATTATCAAAACAACTATCAGCGAAATAACACTGGATACCAAAGGCAAGGTAGTGACGCAAGTGGCAGACCTAATCAGTTTAACCCACAAAATCGTTCTAGTAATCCTGCGTTTAACAATCGCCCTTTTGGCAACAGAGCGCCAGCAGGGACTACGGGTGCTCCACAATTTGGCGGTCAAAGACCGTTTAATCCAAATTATTCAAGAGCAACAGACGGGCAAAAACCGCCTCTTCGTTCCACTGGATTGTTGCCAAAAGCCGACAGAAGTGAAACGCTAATCGTTAAACCTGAAAGGAGTGTTGGAAACAAAAACAAAGCGCGTCAAAATGTTAGCGATAAAAAAGAGTTGAGCATTAAGTCTAAAATGAAAATGGGCTATATTGAAGTTGACGACTATGAAGTTGAGGGCAGAATTGGAAGAGTTAGAACAAAATCCAAAAAATCCAAGTCAAACAATGTGGTTCCTGAAAAAATTGTAATCGAAAAAGCGGAAATTACAACCGAAAACCTAACCGTTAAAATGTTGGCTGAGAAAATCGGTAAACCTAGTGCAGAAATTATTAAAAAATTCATGATGTTAGGCGCAATGCCAAGCATCAATAGTGTTATTGACTTTCAAACAGCAGAACTTGTGGCAAACGAATTTGGCGTGGAACTTGAGTTGAAAATTGCCCAAAATTTTGAAGAAAAACTGGAAGAGAGATTCTTAAATCAAAGCAATGCAACCAACCAGCGCCCACCAATTGTTACCGTTATGGGTCATGTTGACCATGGTAAAACATCGCTGCTTGACGCCATTAAGAAAACCGACATTGTGTCAGGCGAGGCGGGTGGTATAACTCAGCATATTGGCGCATACACAGTTAAAGTAAACAACAATAAAATCACTTTTATTGACACTCCGGGTCACGAAGCCTTCACTTCCATGAGAGCGCGCGGTGCAAAAATCACCGATGTGGCAATTTTGGTGGTGGCTGCCGACGACGGAATTATGCCACAAACCATTGAGGCAATCAACCATATTAAAGCGGCAAAAGTTCCTATGCTTGTGGCTATCAATAAAATGGATAAGCCGGAAGCAAATCCTGAGAGAATAAAACAACAACTAACCGAACACGGCGTGCTTCCTGAAGAGTGGGGCGGCGACACAATTTGTGTTCCTATTTCTGCAAAACAGTCTATGGGAATTGAAAAACTACTTGAGATGGTGCTGTTGGTTTCTGAAGTTGCAGATCTTCGCGCCGACAAGGATGTGGAAGCGAGTGGCTTTGTGCTTGAGAGCAAAATCGACAAGGGCAGAGGTATTCTTGCCAGCATCATCGTGAAAAATGGAACGCTAAAACTTGGCGACTTTATTATTAGCGGCGTGGCGTCGGGCAGAATTAAAGCCATGATGGACCACAAAGGAATCAGTGTTGAAATTGCAGAACCTAGTGAAGCAGTTTCTGTGTTGGGCTTCAACAAAGTGCCTGATGCGGGTGATTTGGTTTATGTTGTAGACGAAAAATTGGCAAAAAATCTAATTCAGGAAAGAGAAAACAAAATAAAAATAGAACGAAATAACATGAATTGTGGCATATCACTAGATGACTTTTTGAAACAATCGAAAGACACCGAGATGAGAAATCTAAATATCATCATTAAAGCCGATGTAAAAGGAACCAGTGAGGCGCTTAAAGACTCGCTAGAAAAAATCGAAAACGAAGAAGTGAAAGTGAATTGTGTTTCTACATCAGTGGGCGGCATAAATGAAAGCGATGTGTTGTTGGCGCAGGCAAGCAACGCAATAATTATTGGATTTAATGTTAAAGCAGAATCCAAAGCAAAACTATTAGCCGATAAAAACTGCGTAGAAATTAGGATGTATAAAATAATTTATGAAGCAGTGGATGAGTTGACAAGTGCAATAAACGGTATGAAAACGCCTAAATTTGAAGAAGTGAAAACAGGCTATGTGGAAGTTCGACAAATATTTAAAGTTAGTAGTTTAGGCACAATCGCTGGTTGCTATGTGAAAGATGGATTCGTGTCCAACAAGTCTAAAGCAAAAGTTATGCGTGCCAATGAGTTAATTGCAGAAACTGATGTCGAAACGCTTAAAGTGCAAAAAGACGACGCAAAAACCGTGAAATATGGTCATGAATGCGGAATAAAACTGAAGAATTTTAACGACATAAAAGTTGATGATATCATTGAATTTTATGAGATGAGACAAATTTAAAAAGTTGTTAAGTTTCAATTTAACTTCTTAAGAAATAAAAGTTAAAAAAGTTTATGTTTATTGGAAGAAAATATTTTGATATAAAAAAGTAAAACATTTTTATTTTGATATAAACAATAA
>CAYJCT010000081.1:0-5367 GCA_964368745.1 uncultured Christensenella sp.
ATTTTCTACATCATTTATTTCTTCATCATTTATTTCTACATTATTTATTTCTACTCATTTATTTCTACATTATTTATTTCTACATTATTTATTTCTGTATAATTATTTTTACACATTTATTTTTGCATAATTTATTTTTACACTTTTAAAAAAATCCCATGTAGGTTGCCGATAGCCAAAGCACAACCGCAACAGAAAGCCCTGCAAAAAAATAAAACTTTTCACGCGGTTGCAAATCAAACTTGTCTCCCTGCAAAAGTGACGGGAACATATTTTTGGGATCGGTTACATTTCTGTTTTTTTGAGGTGTTAGGTATCGCGCATAGAAAATTATCATATAAATTACCACGCCCGCCAGCACCAGTTCCTGCACAAATGAAGCAAGCACAAATTTCAACGCAACTTCCATCTCAGCCGCTTGTGCAACAAAAAATGAAACCGTTAAAATTATGGCGTTGTTGCAAAAATGAAAGATGATGGCGTAAATTATGTTTCCACTATAAAACACAATAACACCCAACACCACTCCTAAGATAAACTGATAAAATGTTTGTTGCAAAGAGCCATGAATAAGCATAAACATAAGGGCGGAAATTAGAATTGCCACATATGGTTTAAATTTTGAAAGCAAGCCTTTTAAAATAATTCCGCGAAAAATCAACTCCTCACCTATTGCTGGCAGAAGTGCAAAAACAAACAAACCCACAACCAGTCGCCACCATTGTCCAGTTGTTTCAAAACCCATATCTCCGCTAATATTGTAGCCCACTTTTTCGAACAACATCATAATGGAACTGATGGCTGGTGTCACCAAAAATAAACATGCAACCGCCATTGTAACCACAATAATTATGTTTTTGATGTTCACATCTTTTTTCACTGAAGACGCCACAATGTAGTTATAATTATTTTTTTTGTTGAATTGAACAAAGATGAATATAAACACAAAAAACAACAAAATGGAAGACAGCACTGTTCCCACTTCTGCAGCTGCATCGTTCAATTCCAGCATTGTGATAAAAACCGCAATGCCCGTGACAAAAGCGCTTAATAATATCATAGCAACCATGGTGATTAAAAACACAATAAATGCATCGAGAGCAGTGTAACTCGTTTTTTTCTCTGCACTATTTTCTACCACCACGGGAACAAACTCTTTATCCAAAACTCACCTGCTTAAAACATATTTAATATATTATATATAATTTAGCGCACAAAATCAATTAAAACATTTTGCAAGTGTTTTTTTGTTTGTTTTTTCTTTGTAATTTTTTGCTGGATAATTTCACTTATGATAGATGCAAATAATGCCTTAATCATGATTTTAAATTTTGTACTTAATAAAATTTGTTTAATCAATTACAAAAACCTACCAACTAAGCTGATAGGTTTTCTTTACACCGCGACCCTTACAAATATGTTTTTGTAAATAATGATCATTTAATATCGTTAAAAAAACATTGTTGTAATTATAATTTTTTAAATTCTTTTACTTTGTTAAACATTTTATCATGAGTGCCAACATATGTTAGATTGTCAGGCAAATCATCAAAAAATGCAACTTCATTAATCTCTGATTCTGGCAGTTTTTCCATTTTACTTACTTCTGCAAAACACAATACTCCGAATTTTGAAATAGCATACAAACAAACCTGTTCAATGTCAACCTCAATTGCTCCAGTTTCTTCATACAATTCACGCTTTGCAGCAGTAAGCCAATCTTCACCATTCTCAATACGCCCACCCGGAATTTCCCAAGTATCTCGGTCTTTATGTTTACAAAATATCCATTGGTTTTTATATCGACTAACAATTACAACTCGCGAATATTCTGATGGTTTAACAGTTCCAATTTCTGAAAATTTAACTTCAAACATACCGATTTCCTTCCTAATAGATAAACTATGTGCTTTTAAGTTTAGTTAACATTTAAATTTATAAAAAACTGATGTTTTTTACTCATTTCATTTGCCAGCACTGTTTGAATAAACATTAGTTATCCGTAAAGTCACTTCGTGCCGCTTCCGTCTAACTTCCGACAATATCATTTAATGTATGCATTATATTTTGGTATTAATGCAATCATTTTTCTTTTTTGGTCTTTGGAACAGTGGTTTTGGGTTTCGTAATTTTCGTCGTTGTGATCTTTGGCGCGATGGTTTCTGGCTCAGAGGCTTTAGGGGTGGTGTTTTTTGAGTTTGCAGTTTTTGGTTTTGTGGTTTTAGGTTTGACCTTATTTGGTTTTGAAATCCCGCGCACATCTGACACGCACAAACTAAAACAAATACCCTTGCCATTTTGACTCAAATTGACACTTTCACTAATGGATTTCATTACTTTGTTTTTATCTTTTCTCTCCACCAAAGTTAAAATAACATCCTTTTCTGGTCTAATCAGCACACCCATAAAGGAATCATTAATCTCGTTTATGTTGGTGCCGCGAGCATATAAAATGGTGCCACCCGTGGCCCCTGCATCCCTCGAGGCTTCAATAACATAGTCAGAAAATCCGCGATTAACTATTGTTATAATCAAATCATATTCTATAACATCTTTCATTTTTTATCTCCTTTTTCATAGGGAATTTTTAACATATCAAACACTGTACTGGCGCAACTTCCAATAGGGAGCAGCATTGCAATTCCGTTGTGTTTGTTTTCCATGTGCATGATGCTGTATAGTTCGTCGAGTATGTCGCTTGCTTTGTCAGAGTCCACAAACCCCAGCACCGCTTCACGCTCAATTATTCCAAATCCAAAAAAATCCGAGGTTGCATTTTTTGAAGTTCCCTCGCCCATGAACGACAAATAGGAATGTGAGTTTTTACTTCTCAAATACTCAATAACTTTTTCGCCGTCGCCTCTCTCAACAATAACCAATATTAATTGGATAGGAGCTTTTATTTTTTTCTTTTTCATTTTTTTCTCCTTTAATTGTCAAACTCAATAATTTCAACATGTTTTCTGTAGCGCTTGCGCTCTCTTCTCTCTGCGCGTTTTGTTCCGATTGTGTAGATAACACCCAGCAATTGCAAGGTGAAAATTGGCATAATTGCAATTAGGGCAATCGTTCCAAACGAACTGTTTGGCGAGTCGGCAATGCCTGCCAAAAATGGCAATATAAAAGATACAGACAGCGTGCCTGTTGCCGTACCTCCTGCATCAAACGCAATTGCAGTAAATGTTGGTGAGTTCACAAAAGACAGCGCCACACTCAGCACATAAAAGGGTAGAATCAACCACACAATGTTGAGATTGTAAATCGTTCTGAACATCGCCATTAGCACTGACAGTGCCACCCCAATGGAAATCGTAATCAATATGGTTTTTTGCGACAGAGTGCCTGCAGTTATTTCTTCCACCTGTTTTTTCAACACCTGAACTGCAGGTTCGGCCGCGATAATAATGTAACCCAAAATAGCACTAAGTGGAAATAATATCCACCACATATCATGACTAATAAGCCCCTCGCCCAACACATGTGCCATCGGCAAAAACCCCAATTCCACTCCCGTTAAAAATAGTACCATTCCCACAAAAGTGTACACCACGCCCACACAAATTTTTACAATCTTTTTAGGCGGAAGTTTGGTAACAAACATTTGAAACAGAAAAAATATTATTAAAATTGGAGCAAGTACAATAAACACATCGAACAAATTTGAAATCATTATATTGGAAAAATTAACAAATAAATTAGAGGTTTCCAAAACATATTCAGCGCTTCCCGCCAACTCCATCGGAGGCAAAATTGCACCCATTAACATAACCGAAACAATGGGTCCAATGGAACAGAGTGCAATAAACCCAAAGGTGTCGTCCATGGCATTTTTACTTGCGTGTAGAGAGGAAAGCCCCAGTCCGAACGATATCAAAAAAGGCACAGAAATTGTTCCTGTGGAAATGCTACCCGAATCAAAAGCAAGCGAAATAAAGTTGTTGGGCACAAATATGGCAAGCACAAAAATTGCGCCATAACTAATGGCAAGCAATGTGGACAGTTTTATTTGAAACAATATTTTTAATGTTGCTAAAATTAAAAACACACCCACGCCAACCGACACCACAATCATAAATAACCATTTATTGATGTTGGTAACTTGCGACGCCAGCACCGCCAAATCGGGTTCGGCAAATGTGATAATAAATCCAATTATAAACGCCAAAATTATCATCACCGATAACTTTTTTGTTTTGCTCACACCATCACCCACAGCAGCGCCGATGGGCAACATAGACTGGTCTGCCCCCAGCGTGAAAAAAGTCATACCCACAATCAACAACACAGAACTAAATACAAATTTCCACATTAGCAGAGCGTCGACAGGCACAAAAATAACCGATAACAAAATAATAATTATCGCCATAGGAAAAACGGCAAAAAAAGATTCTTTTAGTTTTTCAAAAAAGCCCCGAAACATTCTTCGCCCTCCCTGATGTATTTTTTATCATTATAGTTACATCAATTCATATTGTCAAATAGAATGATTTTGTTTTAAATAATTACGCTTAAAAAACATCTTCAAACAACTGATTTTTAAACTTCTTCAAAATTCGTCCGCAGACATTTGCGGCAGATTTTGGAGAAATTTTGTAGAGAAAATTCATTAGTTTTGCATCTAACCCAATCACCATTCTTCTTCTTTTTCGCGCAATGCCTCTCACGATTTTTTTGCCCACAACATTCACATCTGCCGACATAAATTTTAATAGTTTGCTGTTGACTTGTTTTTGATTTCTAAAAATATCCGTTCTGGTAAAGCCGGGATAAACCGCAGACACAAAAATCTTTTTTTTATACTCAGCCGCCACACTCTCAGTGAAGTTTTTTTGCGCACTTTTGCTGGCGCTATAAATCGAAACACCGGGAAGTGCGCAAAGCCCTGCCGACGACGAAACATTTATAATGGCGGGCATACTTGATTTAATAAGCACAGGCATCAGGGATTTTATCGCATACAAGTTGGAAAAAAAGTTTGTGGCAAAAACCGTCTCAATCTCACTTTCGCTATAGTCCTCAAATTTTGAAAACTTCGGCAGCACTCCTGCGCAGTTTATTAGCACATCCACCGCTAAATTGTTTTTTATTAGATGCTCGCCAAAAATTTTCCATTCTTTTATGCTTCCTACATCAAACAAAAAATACTCCAGCATTTTTGCATAGTCGCCCAGCGCGTTTTTAAAAATCAAAAACTTTTCTTCACTTCTTGCCACTCCCAGCACTTTACAGTTGTGTTTTTTTATCAGCACTTCCGCCACAACCCGTCCAATACCGCTGTTTGCTCCCGTTATTACCACCACACGATTATCTATCCAAGCCATAATCACTCCTTGCTCTTTTGTGTTATTTTTTCCTACACTTTATTTA
>CAYJCT010000082.1:0-5342 GCA_964368745.1 uncultured Christensenella sp.
GAAATAATAGAACATGTTTTTATAAAAGCAAAGATAAGTGATTGTACTCACTTTTTTTTTTTACACATTAGCCCTTTACAAATTTTTGTTTTTTGTTATAATAAAAAAAGACACATTGAACGATGGGCATAAAACCAAAGAAAAATTTAAACAAAAATATAAATAAACTTTATGTAAATAAACGAGAAATATTTAAACAAAAACAATAAAAAGGTTTAAATAAAAACATAAATAAAAGTGTTTTATAAAATACAAAAAAAATATTTTAACAGGGAGAGGCGGTTTTTTAGTGAAAAAAGTTGATGGAACAATAGATGGCATAACTGAAAAAGACATGAAGTTGCTGGAAAAACGACCTCAAAAATTTTGGTCGGATGTAAATCAAATTGGCAGATACGCTTTTCTAAGGGTGACTCAGCCCTACTCATTAACCATTCCACCCTCCGTGACAGACTACGACGATTTTTCATTTAATAGCAACACAAAACTAAAAAATATAGTTATGCACAGCAGAACCAAAACATTGCCACTGGGACTGTTTTCGGGCTGCACAAAACTTGAAAGCGTGCAATTACCGCCCGGACTAACAGTGTTGCCCACAAAAATACTTTTTAATTGCCACAGTTTAAAAGAACTAACGCTTGGCGAACGCGTGGAAAAAATTGAAGACAAAGCAGTGGGTTTTTGCAGAAATTTGAATATTCTGACAATAAAAAATTTAAAAACACATGTTCATAAAAATGCATTTTTAGGCACAGACTTCAATTTTATAACTTTAACCAAAAACAGCGTTCAACTCACAAAAGAAAAGTTAAAAACGAAAGGTAAATCTATGCAGTTAGATTGCACGGGCTTTACGCAAAATATTCCCGACTTTAATGTTTCACACATTTTGAATGGATTATTAAACTATAAAGAAGCCCTTCCCTTGATAGAAAAACTAAAAGAAACAAACACTTTCCTTCCCTCAAGTTTTATTCACGAAATCCAAAGAATTTGTTATCTTCCGTCGTTTGCTGAATACGCAAATTTCAAATGGTTTAACCAAATTTTGCCTATCAAAAATCAACTATCAACTCCTCGTGTGCTACCTCTTTTTGACGACTGTTCGTCAGTGTGTAAGTTTGCTTACGCGCTGGGCGTTTTTTCGCACGATGACAAAATCAGCCAAAGAGCCACAGAGTTTTTAAGAGAAAAAATGGGTCGTGGTCAGTTGCCACTTGAAAAAATTGATGCAATTTTTAAAAATGTTGAACTAAAGGTTTTTGATAAGGACTTTGCAAATTTTTTTATGAACAAAGACAATTTTAAAAGCATACTGCATGGTGAGTTTTTAGGACTAGATAGCGTGGCAAAAATTTATGAAAACTTTGAAGAGGCATCCAGCAAATTTATTACCGCTCATAGCAGCGGCATCCCGCGTAAATTAGCGCCCACTCCTGAAATGTTTTTAAAGTACATGAGTGAAAAAAGGTTTTCGGGCATTACCGACGAAACTCGTGATGTGGCATATAAACTTGCTCAATACACCGAGTTTACGCAAAATAACTTTGAGAACGCGTTGCATATTTTAAATAAATTTAAAGAGCAAAACGCACCAAAAAACATTTTAGGCTTTCACCTAAAAGAAGAAATTAGCAACGATCGTGTTAGAGAATATGACAAAAAAATGGAAAAATATAAAGATGATGCAGTTAACGGGATGGTAGACATGCTGGAAAAGATGTCAATAGAAAAGAGAAAAAGCGATCCTGTTTTTGAATACGACTGGCTGGAAAAAGACGACCTAAATGTATTTGTGCTGGGTTTGGATTGTAGTTGTTGCGCACATGTTGAGGGCGTTGGAAAAGGATTGATGGCCGCAAGTATTTTACATAATGACATGCAAAATTTGGTGGTTAAGAAGGACGGACGCATTGTTGCTAAAGCCACGCTTATGTTGAACAGAGAAATGGGCGAGGCTGTTTTCAACACTTTTTCTGCATCCTTTGGCGCGACTTTTTGGTATACAGAAATCTACGACAAACTTGTTGAAGGCGCAGGCGCTTTTGCCTTCGCTTACAATCAGCAAAATTCGCACAATCCTTTGCAAAAAATAAATGTGGGGTTGTCGTTTAATACGCTGGAGGATGTGGTGAAAGAACGAACGGAAAAAAGCGACAAAATTATTTCAGGCATTGATTTTTCTCAATTTAATGCACCGAATGTGGAATATAACGGAAACTGGAAAAGTGCACAATATGTAATTTGGGACAAAAGCGAAGCGGACAAAGAAGAAATGAATAAAACCAGTTCAAACGAAAATGAAAGGGAAAATATGGATGCGTATGACATGGAAAACCCAACCATGTTGTCTGAAATGATAGAGCGCGAAATTTGTGGTATTGCGAGCAGTGCGGAGATGTTTAAAATGAGTGATAGTGAAATGGAGGTGGGAAGTAGAGATGACAGATAAAGAAAACAAAAATGTGTTGGAAATCAAGGCGCAACTAAAAAATTGTTTTGAAAGACTATTGATTTTGGAAGAAGAGCGAAGAGAAATTGTGGAAAGTGCAAAAGATGAAGATGAACTGTCGGCATCAATTATTCACAAGATGGAAAACAGCGAAAAAAAATATGTCAGCCTACTGGAAGAAATCGAAAGTTTAAAAAAACTTGTAGAAAATGAAAAAAAATAAAATGTCCGTTTTTTTTAAAAAGAGGCAAGGGTGTCTCTTTTTTTGCGCTAAACAGTTTTAAGCATATATAACAACTGCAAATCACATGAGGAGTCTTTCGAGCATGCTTTTTTGTTGAAATACTTTATCGTGGGCTCAGATTTTCTTCGTTTGTTTACATTAGTTTGAAAAAAATGTGTAGGGTTTTTGCTTTTAATATATTTATGAAATTTAAGAAGTCAATATTGTTGATTAAAAGGCAATTTTATGTGAATTAGTGATAAGTTTTTTCACATTGCATATTGCAAAATTTGTAATTGTGGGTTAAACTATTTATACACTTTTATACAAAATAACAAAAAGAGGGCGTGTATGATCAAAAATGGAAATTATCAGTTTTTTGATGTGTCGAAACATTTAGATAAGTTTGTGGGTGCTTTTGCTGAGTTTTATCGCACCGACGATATTTCTGTGAGGGAAATCATTGAACAGCGTTTTAATCATGTGAGGTTTGTTCCCTTTTATTCTTTTAATTTTGTGGTGGATTATTACAACAAAATGCAACAGGAAATTGTGGACAAAAACAATGTGGTGATTTTGAAAAGTCTTCAGATCCCAAATAAAAGAAAAAATAGAGAAGCTCTTTTTGGTTTCAACAAACACTATCAGGTGCATAACATTTCGCTTGCGATGGATGGCGGATTTGATTTGAAAAACATTGATTATACCGACGAGCATAAAGATGCAATAAAGAGTGCACGAAACAATCTTTACAAGGCGCTTTCTTTTAAAGGTGATGAAAACGAAAAATATGATAAGTTGATGGAATTATCTGATAAGTTCGCGTTGACGCTAGATGTTTTAACGCCCGACTGTGATGTGAAAAGAGATGTTGAAGTTTTTTTAAACACGCAAAACATTTACACTAAGCGGTATATTCTCGATGCCATGAATGAGGGTTATAAACTAAGCGATGAAGATGTCGAAAAACTATCAAGGCCAAACATACCGATGAATATTTTAAAGGATTTGGATTGTGCAAGTGATTTGTTTGGAATTGATATTTTTGAACAGGGAATTTTAAGCGCGTTTTCCAGCGAAGCAAGTGAAATTTTGAAAAGCGGTGACAAGTTTGAAAAAACCGATATCATGCTGGCGCAACTGGGTTATATGATAAATCATGGTGTGGAAATTGATGGTTTAACAGAAGAAGATTTTTTGCGTGATGATTATGGCGATGATTTTTGTGAAAGAATTGCTTACATCCATAAATATTGTGCGAAAACATTAAAGGATTTTTTGCCCAGTGAGCAAATGGTTGAAGCCATTGAATATAGAAGATTGATAAACTCTCAATTGCATGTCAGAAATAAATTGTCGCATAAGCATTTTGGCCCAAATGTGGTGGATGTTATGACTTTGAACGAGTTGTTGAGTGAGGAATATGGGCATCTAGCGATTAGATTTTTTGAAGATAATAATGTTTACCAGGAGCAAGTTGCGGTTTATTTTGATTTGGATGAAAATGTTTCGCCTGAAATGATGCTGGAGTTGCTGATTCATGAGTATAACCATATTTTATCGTTTGGACAAATTAATAATAGTGGGGAGCATAAAAACAACATAGTTAGCACCAAGCTTAAAAATGGGTTGTTGGGATTAAAGTCAAAGTTTGATAAAACTGAAGGGAATTTGTTTGAGCCTTTGGATTATTCAGCAAGATTAAGAATGGTAGAAGAAAATTTTAATCAGCAGCAAACGAAAGAAATACTTGAAATTTTTAATAAAAATTATGAAAATCCTTTTCAGGTTAGTGACCTTGTAGTGTATGAAAATAAGCCTAAGATATGCTCTGCCTACAACGAGTATGATTTTTTATTGAATGATTTATATAAGCATTTCTACTCTGATCTAAAGCGAAACAACATAGATAAAAACTTTATTTTTTCTGAGCGCACAACGCCGTTTGAAAGAATAAAAGATTATGTTCAAGAAAAGTTGGGTATGAATTGTGGCGAGTTAAAAGGTGCGGTTAGGTATAAAGATTTACAAAAGTTTGAAAACCTGATTGATTTTTATAACAAAGAGAAATCGCAGTTTGTGATAAAAATGCAGGATGGTGTTATTAGCGAAAATGTCGAAAAAGAAAAAGACGCAAATATCGCTTTGAGTGGCGTTAAACAAGGTGATAAGTATGAAATGGTTGTTGCGGAAGATTCGGGTGAAAGCGCAGAAAATGCAAGTGAAAGCGGTGAAAATATTGTGTATGTTTCTAACGATGGAGAGTTTGTTTTTGAGGGGCCTGTAATAGATTATATTTTAAGTAAAAGAGATAGTCTATTAGAAAGAATGACGGGCGAGTCCGCTGAAGGAAGAGAGGCTCTCTAACCCAAACTTAGTTTGGATCACGCGTCAAGCAGGGTTTTGTAAGTTATATTTGCCCTACAATCTTTGCCATGCGGGCGCATGGAGGCAAGTGTCAAGCAGTTTTTTGAAAGTTAGAACTTTTTATTGCAGTCTTTGTCATGCGGGCGCATGGAGGCAAGTGTCAAACGAAGTTTTGAGTGCCATGCATTTTTCTTTACAATCTTTGTCAAGGTGGGGACCTTGAGCCATTATTTCAAGAAATAAAAAAATATAACGCAGTAAAAAATATAACGCAGTAAAAAATATAACGCAGTAAAA
>CAYJCT010000083.1:0-5258 GCA_964368745.1 uncultured Christensenella sp.
TTATAATATAATACAATAACTATAATAACAAATTAAAAAAATCCCGCCCAATTAGAGAAATCTAATGGGCGATTTTTTGTGGTTTAGCGAATTTTTGTTTTTATTTTACTTAATTTATTTTTTGTTAGGTTTGGCAGTTTCAATTTTAATTTATCAATTTTTTGTTTTATTTATTTTTTTTATTTTGATTTGTTTTGTAATTTTTTGCTATTATTGTTTTTTTGTGGTTTAGCAGTATTTTATTATGAATTTCATTTTGTTGTACGATATATGGCGCAAAATTTATTTTTATTTAACTTAAAGCACTTTAACAATGTCATACATAGAATTTAGCACCAACAATCCTTGATTAAACAAATTATTTATTGTCCAATAACTAATGCCTGCTAGGTCATATTCATCCACCAATAGCAGTCGATAGTAAACACTTCTTGCGTCGTCAAACCATGCGATGTGCTTATTTGTTTCGGTGTAGTAGGTAAAAAATGGTGCTTTAGGCACATTGTCAAACTGAATTTCACTTCCCCGTTCCCTCGCCAAATCAATGGCTCCATTGTTGGTTAGCACGCGCGCAGCATCTCCTTCCACAAAAGGCAGTGCCCAATCGTAGCCATAGTTACTCATACCCATAAGAATTTTTTGACTAGGTATCACCTCAGTAGCATAATCAAGCACTTGTTTTATTTGCGGAACGGGTGACACTGCCTGAGGCTCACCATATAAATAGCCCCATTCATAGGTCATCAGCACCACTCTGTCCACCAGTTTGCCATGCGTTTTGTAGTCGTGTGCCTCATATAAAGTGCCGGGTTGCGTGTCGCTTATTTTGGGTGCAAGTGCGGTGCTAATAAAAAATCCCTCTTGCCGAACAGCGCACGCCAACCGCTCTATAAAGGCGTTATACGCATCTCTGTCCCTCGGAAATATGTATTCAAAATCCACATTTAATCCATAGTATCCTTTGTTTCTTAACACTGCTAAAACATTAGAAATAAGCGCATTTTGAACATCCATATTGTTTAACACAATGCTTGCCAACTCGCTGCTAAAACCGTTGTCAATGTTGGTGATAACCATAATTGGTGCAACGCTCTGCGCCTTTGCTCGCGCAATCAACCACTCGTCGTCAACTCCAGTCAAAGACCCGTCAGCATTCACATTATAACTAAAAATGCTTAAATATGTTAAACTTGGAAGTGTGCTACTTAGCGCCTGTTCACTAATTCCCGGCAAAACATAACCGTTAACCTCGATACTGCCCAACTTTTCAAACTGAAAGGGAATAACAACCGTGTCACCCACATTTATTCTATTGGGGTTAGAAATATTGGGGTTTGCAAGCAAAATGTCGTCCACTGCAACGCCATATTTACGCGACAAATTATAAAGAGTGTCGCCCCTTTCCACTGTGTGCACCAAACTATCAACAGGCAGCACAAGCGTTCGCCCCACCACCAAATTGCTAATTTCCGACTCTGGAATTTGATTTTCTCTTATAATTGCATCGACATCCATTCCATATCTATTGGCAATGCTATAAACCGAATCACCCTTCTCGACAACATATATAACCATTTGCACTCACCTAAAAATAATTTAAAATTTATGATAACTTATATGATGTTTTAATTTTTTTAGTTACAAAGAAAAGATTGTTGAAAAGATTATATTTGTGTATCAATGATTTTTTACAAATTAAAAAACCCTCCATAAAAAATATGGAGGAGTTAAATTTATAAAAAATATGAAAATTGATGTTTTAACAAAAAGATGAATTCTAAACTTTAATTATTTGCTCAGTTTTTTAATAAAACATCTTCTTCTTTTGTGTTGTCTGCCATTAAAACTAGTGAACTGGTTGCGAATTGTGATATTGGATTCCAACTGCAACAAACTCTCTGCTTGTCTAATGTTAAGTTTTATCATGTTGCTCCAAATTTCGTTAAAAATAAATGCAGTTATGCCTTTATTTCGATATTTTTCGGTAACCGCGATAAAAGCGGTGTCCACCAAATCGGGCTTTCTGATTGCTTTTAACAACATAAATATTTTTGGAGATAACAATCTGCCCTTCATGGCTTTGATGGCTTTTGCAATGCTTGGTACCACGAGGCCTAGACCAATTAGATTGTCTTCACTGTCCACCACCAAACTAATAAAGCGATAATTTATAATCAATTTAAACTGTGAAAGAAGTTGCTCTTCCAACCTTTTTGTGATGGGAACCACACCATAAAGCGGAGCATAACACTCGTTTATCAGCGCAAAAATTTGGTCTTTATACCTTTTTAAAATTTTTCTGGTGCTTTTAATGTCCACCGTGCGCAAGTTGTATTTCTTTTTTAGCAGTACACTAAGGCGCGCTGCTCTCTCGTCCACCTTATCAGCAATAGGAAACAAATATTCCAGCCAGTCCACATCTTTTTCGTAGCCCAACTGCTCAATAATGTCCTTATAGTATGCGTAATTGTAGTTTTCCTCGAAGCACGACATTTCATCAAAGCCTTCAATCAGAAGTCCTTCGCGTTCCAAATCATTAAAGCCAAGAGGTCCGTGAACGGCATTCATACCCAAACTTTTCGCCCAGTTTTCCACTGCATTAAAAAGCGCGCGAGCAACCTCAATATTGTTAATAAAATCCACTCTTGAAAAACGAACATTTTTTTGGTCCATTTTGGCATTGCTGGCTTTTTGCAAAATACCCGCAATTCTACCAACAATTTTGCCCTCTTTATACGCCAAAAAATAAATGGTTTCACAGTCTTCATAGTTTGCGTTTTTATTTTTATCAAATATAGTCATTTCATCTGCAATAATGGGAGGCACGAAATATGGGTTATCTTTATATAATTCCAACTGATACAGCACAAACTGTTTCTGTTGTTTTTTTGTTTTCACTTCAACAATTTCTATCATTTTTTACCAACCTAAAGTACAATATATTTTTAAATTATAAAAATATTTTAGCACTTTAAATTATATATTACTAATGATTTATACATAATAATACAATTTTTTTTAAATCCGCAAAATCTGACCAATAAACAACTTTTCGGTTTTTAAATTATTGTCGTTAATAATGCTAGCAACACTCACAGAATATTTTTTTGCAATATCTCCAAGTTTTTCAAGCGGCATAACACTGTGCAGAATCTCGCCACTTTTTTTAATCAATAAAAAATTCCCCACTTCCACTTTTTCATTGAATTCAAAGTTCGCCCCTTTTAATTCATCCAAAAAATCACGGCTTTTTGCCTTCACTACTTCATAAGTGTTATAGTTTTCAATGACTTTGATGTCCTCGTCTCCATCTTTTAACACAAAATATTTTTTGCCCAAAACAGAACCTGTACCCTCAAAAATTACATCACTATTTGTTTTATATAAATGTGCCACCTTTTTCGCGCTTTCATTTCTTTCAATTAAATGGATTTTCTGCATTGTTTTTCCTTTTTTTAACTTAAAAAAATTATAATAAAAAAATAACCTTTTATTAATTAAATTATATGAACAAATTTTTAATTTAATTACTTTAGCAATTGATAATAATTTGTTCACCTATTTAATATCATATTAAAAATATGAGTTTTTACGAGGTTGCATATCAAATCATTATTCAAAGCAGTAGCATTGCTTTCAGCATTTAGTGTGTTTACTCGATTCTTAAGTTTTATCTATAGAATATTTTTGTCGCGCATAATGTCAAACAGCATGCTTGGCATCTACACAATTGCGCTTAGCATTTTTGGTGTTTTCAACACAATTCTAGCCTCAGGAACACCCATTGCAGTTTCTCAAATAGTGTCAATTAAAAGAGATAATCAACAAAAAAATGATGCACGAATGGTTACTGCAGGCTTAATATATGCCACCACGCTTGCCATAATTATCTGCTTTTGTGTGGTTTTTTTTGCTGATTTTTTTAACAACATTTTAGATTCATCAAATGTTTATCTGCTGCTTTTGGTTATGCTGCCAGCAGTTATTTCCACGGGTATTTATGCTGCTCCACGCGGCTATCTTTGGGGCAAAGAAAAATATTTGCAAGCAAGTCTAGTGGAACTTTTCGAGCAAGTTTTAAGAATTGTTTTATGCGTCATAATATTTTTAACCGTCAAAGACATGTCGGAAGTGCTGCCGCCGGGCATCAGTTTTGGCATTGCAGGCGTGCTTAGCACACTACTTGGATTGTTTTTCTATTTCCGATCAAGTGGCAGATTTGCAAAACCCAAAAATGCCTTTCGCACCTTTTTTAAAAGCAGCACACCCATCACAACTGTGCGATTTTTTGGCAGTATCATGATTCCCATCATCACAATTCTACTTCCCTTTCGTCTGATTAGTCTAGGATATTCCGAAGATCAAGCGCTGTCGCAACTGGGAATTATGCTGGGTATGACATTTCCATTGCTTTCCATTCCCAGCACCGTAATAGGCTCGCTGGCGATGGCACTCATCCCAAAAGTAACTAACTTAAATCATGACAAAAATTTCCACGAACTCGATAAACAAATAAGCAACTCCCTTGTTTTTTCCATCGTGCTGATATTTTTGATAATTCCTTCGTTTCTGGCGCTGGGCGAACCCATTTGCGAATTTTTGTTCAATAACTCACGCGCGGGCTATTTTTTGTCTCTCGCCAGTTGGATTATGATTCCCATGGGAATTTCACAAGTCACAGGCAGCGTGCTAAACTCGCTGGGTCAGGAAATCAAAGGACTGCTCTACTACATGATGGGAAACATCGCACTAGTTTTAATTGTGTTTTTCATGCCTGTGTATGTGGGAATTGAAGCCATAATTTACGGAATTGGAATTGCAAACCTCATTGCTGGTATGCTTAATTTAAGAAAAATAAATAGCATAACCAACTCAAAAAACCGATACACCAAAACCATTGTAAAACTCACTGCAATATGCATTCCCTGCTCGCTTTTCACCTACTTTTTCTATAACCTCATCGTCATAATCTTTCCAAAAATGATTGCGGTTATGCTGGCTTGCGCCTCCTCCGTTGTGGTAACACTTGTGCTTTATGCCGTGTTCAATGTGTTTGACTATAAAATAATCAAAAGCAAATACGAAAACATCAAAAACAATAAACCAAAATCACTTGCTGTTAAATAAAAAACCAACATTTTGTTATTTTATATTCTATTTTCAACTTTTGACTATTATTTATTTACGCTTTAACTATACTTTTATTTGCTTTTATCTTTGCTTTTATCTTTGCTTTTATTTTATTTTAACTATATTAT
>CAYJCT010000084.1:0-5207 GCA_964368745.1 uncultured Christensenella sp.
AAATAAAAAAACCAAAAAAGTTTTTTAAAAAAAACAAATAAAAAAATTTAATAAAAATCATTATTGATTAAAACAAAAAAGTTTAAGAAAAATCAAAATTTATAACCCCAAAATAACATTTAAGAAAAATTAAAAAACCAAAAGAAGAGAAAGATGAAATTTAAAGAAGAATACAAAATATTTTTGAACGAGTGGGGCTATGAGGCGCAGTCGCGAATGTGCATTGAAGAGATGAGCGAGCTTACAAAAGAACTTTGCAAACTCGAAAGATTCAAGGACGACGAGGTCAAAAGGCAACAGATTGTTGAAAACATAAAAGAGGAAATTGCCGATGTGCTAAACACCGTGGAACAGATGAAATATTATTTTGGCGAAGAAGTGGTGGAAAGCATAAGAGAGATGAAAATCAACAGGGCACTTTCAAGACTTAAAAAGTAGCATCGAATTTTGATAAATTTTAAAAAACAAATTAAAAAGAGAAACTTTATATTTTGTTTTTGCCATAAAAAAGAGAGAGAGGAATATGGATAAGAGAGAAATAGATGAGATTTTCTATAAATCAGATTCATCAAAAATTATTAATATTAAAGTGAAAGACGAGTTGGAAAAATCGTTTATTGCGTATGCAATGGCGGTTAATGTGTCGCGTGCCATTCCTGATGTGCGAGACGGATTAAAGCCAGTACACAGAAGAATTCTTTATGCCATGGGCGAGTTGAACTTGTCGAATGACAAACCCTACAAAAAATGCGCTCGTATTGTGGGCGATGTTATGGGTAAGTATCACCCGCATGGCGACGGGGCAATTTATGACGCGTTGGTGAGAATGGCTCAGGACTTTTCCATCAATCTTCCTTTAATTGACGGACATGGAAACTTTGGAAGCGTGGACGGCGACAGTGCGGCTGCTCAGCGTTACACTGAGGCGCGTCTTTCTAAAATTTCTGGTATAATGCTAGATGGAATTGATCAGGAAACGGTGGATTTTTACCCCAATTTCGACGAATCCGAGTTGCAGCCTGTGGTGTTACCGGCAAGGTTTCCCAACCTGCTAGTCAACGGCTCCGACGGAATTGCAGTGGGAATGGCAACAAACATCCCTCCTCATAACTTGGGCGAAGTGGTGGACGGGCTAGTGGCTCTTATCAACGATCCTAATATGGACGAAGAGGATTTGTTCCGCATTATTCCTGCCCCAGACTTTCCAACCAAGGGTTTGATTATGGGAGGCAGCGGCATTAAGCAGGCCTACAGAACGGGTCGCGGAAAGTTTTTAATCAGAGCAAAAGCCGAGATTGAAGAGTATGCAAATGGCACCAGAAGCCGCATTGTTATCACAGAAATTCCTTATCAGGTCAATAAAGCAAAGTTGATTATTCAAATTGCAGACATGGTGAAAAACAAGAGAATCGAAGGTATTAGCGATATTAAAGAAGAGAGCGACAGAGAAGGTATGCGTATTGTTATAGAAGTAAAACGCGACGCTAATGCGCAAGTTGTGTTAAACATGCTCTACAAACACACGCAGTGTCAGGTGTCGTTCGGTATTATTATGCTGGCGCTGGTTAATGGCACTCCAAAGGTGTTAAATTTGATGGAAGTGCTAAAGCATTATTTGGACTTCCAAAAAGAAATCATTGTTAGGCGCACAAAGTTTGAGTTAGACAAGGCAGAAAGTAAAGCACATATTTTGAGAGGTTTGGTTATTGCTCAGGCAAACATCGACGAGGTTATTCGACAAATCAAGTTGTCGGAAGACAAAAAAGAAGCAGTCGAAAAACTTGTCACACTGTTTAATTTGGATGAAAAACAAGCCACCGCAATTTTGGACATGAGACTACAGCGTTTGACGGGATTGGAAGTTGAAAAACTAAAGTTAGAGTTGCAAAGTTGTGAAAACTTGATTCGTGAACTTAAAGAAATTTTAGACAGCGAAACAAAAGTTATGGCAATTATCAAACGCGATTTGCAAGACATCAAAGCAAGTTATGCAGTGCCTAGAAAGAGTGAAATTAGTCTTGATTATGGCTCTATCGACATTGCTGATTTGATTGAAGAAGAAACGGTGGTTATTTCGCTGACACACGGCGGCTACATCAAGCGCCAGCCTGTTTCTGAATATAAAAGCCAACATCGTGGCGGCATTGGAGTGAGCGCACACAAAACCAAAGAAGAAGATTTTGTGGAAAACATATTCATTACTAGCACGCACGACGATTTGCTGTTCTTCAGTAATATGGGAAAAGTTTACACAATCAGGGCTTACGAAGTGCCTGAAAGTGTGCGTCAAAGCAAAGGCAGAGCGCTTATTAATATGTTGCAACTTGACACGGGCGAGCGCATAACCACAATCATTCCAGTTAATGAAACCAACAAAGAAACGGAAGGCTATCTGATGATGGCAACCAAGCAAGGTTTAATTAAAAAGACAAGACTGTCCGAGTTCTACAGCATTAGAAAAAGCGGAAAAATTGCAATTAAATTAGTGGATGATGACCAGTTAATAAATGTTTACCTAACAAATGGAAAGCAAGATGTGCTTCTTGCAAGCAGCACAGGTAAATGCATCCGATTTAATGAAAACGATGTTCGCGTGATGGGTCGAGACACACAAGGTGTTAAGAGCATTCGATTAAACAGCGACGAGTCAGTGGTGGATATGGTGGTTGTGGACGAAGAAAAAGAGATGTTGACAATTTCTGAAAACGGCTATGGAAAACGCACCAATCAAGCGGAATATCGTACTCAAAGCAGATACGGAAAAGGAATTAAGGCAGGCATTTTCAATGAGCAAACGGGCGCTCTTATAAACCTAAAACAAGTTGGCGACGACGATGACATTATGCTTATAGGCGACAATGGTCAGATTATTCGCATTGACTCAAATGAGATAAACACAATAGGCAGAAACACAAAAGGTGTGCGGGTTATGCGCCTAAGAGACGACACAAAAATTGTGTCTGTGGCAATCACTCCAAGTGAGCAGGCTGAAGAAAAATTGGCAAGTGATTTGGAAGACGAACAGCCGAAATCTCATAAAATAATGGAACTTGATGAGGATGAGGACATTGACACAAATGTGGACGCTGAACTAGAAGAAAATGACGGGCTGGATGCGGCGTTGGATGAAAATACCGAGTTGAACGAGTCTGATTTAGTTGATAGCGTTTCTGATAGAGATAGCGATGATGATTCAGATAATGATGATGAAAAATAAAAAAAATTAATTGTGATAATGACTATAATGATGATGTTGATTATGACATTGTCGCACATGATGGTTTATTTTACATTGCATCTTCGTTATCACAAATTAGAGAAACTCATTGACTAAAATATTTCAAAATGCATGCTAATTGGTGGAATATAATAGATAATTAATCACAAAAATAAAAACAAGAGTAAAGTTACAAAATTGCTCTTGTTTTTTTAATTTTATATTTGCTATTTATTTTTTATAAAAGTGTGATATAATAAATTTGCTAAAAAAAAGATTAGAGGTGAGGTCATGCACACCATTGCAGCAATTTCAACTCCCATAGGACTTGGGGGCATTTCAATAGTACGGCTAAGTGGCAATGATGCGCTAAAAATTGCAAGCAGCGTTTTTTTTGTGGGCGGAAAAAAGTTAGATGCACCCACTCCCCGATGTTTGATCTTAGGAAAATTTAAAACAGATAAGATAACAGAACAATGCTTAGGTGTTTATTTTAATGCCCCATTCTCTTTTACGGGCGAAGATGTTTTTGAGTTTCAGTGTCACGGGGGTGTGAAGATCACTGAACTAATTTTGCAAGAATTAATAAGCAGAGGTGCTTCTCTTGCAACAGAGGGCGAGTTTACAAAGAGAGCTTTTCTAAATGGCAAAATAACACTCGATCAAGCAGAGGGAATAATAGACACTATTAACGCAGAATCGCAGTCGGAGTTAAAGGCGGCAAACGATTTGCTGGACGGAAAACTTAAAAATAAAGTTTTGCAGTTGCAGAACAATTTTTTAGAATTGATTGCAAAAATTGAAGTAGCACTTGACTATCCCGATGAAGATTTAGAGGATGAAACAGCAATTGATGTGAAGTTTGAAATTGAAAAAAATCTAATCGATATTCAAGAACTTATCGAGCAATCGGCTACTGGCAGGCTAATAAAAAACGGAGCCAAGGTGTTGATTGTAGGAAAAACAAATGTGGGAAAAAGCAGTTTGATGAATGCACTGCTAGACTATGACCGAGCAATTGTGACAAATGTGCAAGGCACCACAAGAGATATTTTAGAAGATGTTTTTGTGTATAAGGGCGTTAAATTTATTTTGATGGACACGGCAGGAATTCGCGATAGCAGTGACATTGTGGAAAAAATTGGAATTGAAAAAGCCAAAAAATCCATAGAAAATGCAGACATTATCTTATTTGTGTTGGATGGGTCACGAGAGGTTGATAAGGAAGATATTGACATTTTGTCATTACTTAGTGACAAAAAACACATCGTTTTAGTCAATAAGTGTGACTTGCCACAGCAACTTGATGTTTCAGTTTTTGCAAATGAGCCTATGCTAATATCTGCTGTTACATCAGAAAATATTGAGGCAGTAAAAGAAAAGTTGTATGCTAGTGTGTTTAATCAGTCTCCCCTGTCGACCGCGCTGTTACTAACAAACCAGCGCCATATTGACGCGCTGAAAAAAACATTGGCATTTTTGCAAAGTGCAGAGGAGTCTATAAAAAACAATGCTACACTCGACCTGACGGTGTTAGATATAAAAAATGCATGGTTGTCAATTGGAACAATAACTGGTGAGACGGAAATTGAACAAATCATAAATACAATCTTTGCTAAGTTTTGTGTGGGCAAATAATATAGAATGGTTTTTATTAATAATATGGTGTTGAGTTTTGACTAATGGTTGAAATATAAAATTTAATGCATATTGATATTTGGTTGTAACTTTTGATAATTTAATGAGTTTAGGTAGTCGATTGCAATTTAATAATTTAATGAGTTTTTGTTTTAGATTACAATTTTATATTTTTTCCATAAAACGAATAAGTGGTAGAAAATCTATTTTGTTAAAGCCGCGCCTATTAACTCACATTAATAAATGGTTTATATAAAATCAAAAATATTAGAAGTATGCAAACAAATATTTTAAAACAGTTGTAAATTTAGAAACTAAAAGAAGAGAAAAGAAAAAGTGAAAAGTATATTTG
>CAYJCT010000085.1:0-5164 GCA_964368745.1 uncultured Christensenella sp.
ATACTATACAACAAAACTTTTTAATTTCCTGCTTTTTTTTATAATATTTTAACAAATTTTAACATATAATAATAATTTATACCTAAAAACACCCTAAATGTTTACAAAAATGTTTAATTATAATTAAAGTATGTAGTTTTTCTTTGTTTAAAAAAAATATGACTGCATCAATATTATTAGTGTACAGCAACAATAATAATAAAAAATATTATTAATAGATATCAACATTTTTAATGCGCAACAATATAACAACATTTTCAATGCGCAACACAGGTCAATTTTTCATCTTTGGTCAACAAAAAGAAAAAATATTAATGCGCAATAATAAATTGTGTATATAAAATATAAATGGATAAGAACATAAATATGTAACAATAAAAACACCCGAAAATTTCGGGTGTTTTTGAATTTTTCACCAGTTTATTAATTCAAAAAATATTTCAAATTGTATAATATTTTTTATTAAAACTTACATCAATTTAATAATCTCAATTATTTATTTAATAATCTTATTTAACTGTTCGATTGATGCTAATTGCAATCACTTTTAATCAAAAAGCCAAAACTGAATTATCTTTTATTTTCGATTGCAGCGTGTGCAGCAGCAAGTCTTGCAATTGGGATTCTGTATGGAGAACAACTCACATAGTTAAGTCCAATATTGTGTGCAAATTTAACGCTAGCTGGGTCTCCTCCGTGTTCGCCACAAATACCGCATTTCAAACCAGGTTTTCTGCCTCTTCCCAAATCAACTGCAGTTTTCATTAAGAAACCCACGCCCTCTTCATCCACTCTTGCAAACGGATCGCTTTCAAAAATGTGACGAGTGTAGTATTCTCCTAGGAATTTGCCTGCGTCGTCGCGGCTAAATCCATAAGTCATCTGAGTTAAATCGTTTGTTCCAAATGAGAAGAATTCTGCTTCTGACGCAATTTTGTCAGCAAGAATTGCAGCTCGAGGAATTTCAATCATAGTGCCCACAGTGTAGTTCACCTGCTCGCCTTCTTTATCCATCAAATCTTTTGCAGTTTGAGTTACGATGTTTTTAACATAAGTAAGTTCTTTCACATCGCCCACAAGAGGTATCATGATTTCAGGAGATGTATTAATTCCCATTCTTTTACATTCAATCGCTGCGCCAATAACCGCTTGAGTTTGCATTCTAGCCAGTTCAGGAATAACAATTGTAAGTCTGCAGCCTCTAAAGCCCATCATTGGGTTAAACTCTTTCAAGTCTTCCACAACTGCCAAAAGTTCATCGTAGGTTTTGCCAAGGTCGTCTGCCAATTCGCGAATTTCTGCTTCAGTATGAGGCAAGAATTCATGAAGAGGAGGGTCAATAAATCTGATTGTGCAAGGTTTGCCATCAAGCACTTTAAAGATTTCCACAAAATCGCCTTTTTGCATAGGAAGCAATTTTGCAAGCGCTTTTTCACGCGCAGCACTATCGGTAGCCACAATCATTTCTCTAATTGCTTTGATTCTGTCTTTCTCAAAGAACATGTGCTCAGTTCTGCAAAGTCCAATTCCCGTAGCGCCCAATTCCAATGCTTTTATAGTGTCACGCGGGGTGTCGGCGTTTGCCCTAACTTGCATTTGTGCAATTTCGTCCACCCAAGCCATAATGGTTGCAAAGTCGCCAGAAATCACTGCTTCTTCCGTTTCGATTTTTCCGCCATACACATTTCCTGTGGTTCCGTCAATGCTGATAAAATCGCCTTCTTTAAAAGGAATACCTGAAATTGTAACAGTTTTTGCTGCCTCATTAACACGCAAATCTGAACAACCTGCCACGCAACAAGTTCCCATTCCTCTAGCCACAACCGCAGCATGAGAAGTCATACCGCCAGTTGCAGTGAACACGCCAATAGCAGCGTCCATACCACTGATATCTTCAGGGCTGGTTTCGTTTCTAACAAGAATTGTTGGGATTTTTTGTTCAGCATATCTCATTGCCTGTTCATTTCCAAGTGAAATCACACCGCACGCAGCGCCCGGACTTGCAGGCAAGCCTTTGCCAATAACTTTTGCGGATTTAAGCGAACTTTCAACAAATGTTGGGTGAAGTAAACTATCCAAACTTTTAGGGTCAATTTTAAGCAGCGCTTCCGCTTTGGTAAGTTTTCCCTCTTCCACCAAATCGATAGCAATTTTTAGTGCAGCAGCAGCCGTTCTTTTTCCATTTCTTGTTTGCAACATATAAAGTTTGCCGTTTTCAATAGTAAACTCCATGTCTTGCATATCTTTATAATAGTTTTCCAAATTTTCGCAAATTTCAACAAACTCGTTGAAAACTGCTTCGTTTTGATCTTTAAGTTGAGAAATAGGGTTAGGAGTTCTGATTCCTGCAACAACATCCTCGCCTTGAGCGTCCATTAAATATTCGCCAAACAAAACATTTTCTCCGGTTACAGGGTTTCTAGTGAAAGCAACGCCAGTTCCGCTGGTCTCGCCCATATTACCAAACACCATGCTCTGAATATTAACAGCAGTTCCCCACTCTCCCGGAATATCGTTCATTCTTCTGTAGGTAATCGCTCTGTTGTTGTTCCAACTTCTAAACACAGCGGTAATCGCCTCGATTAGTTGAATTTTTGGATCTTGTGGGAAAGGCTCTCCCTTCTTCTCAGCATAAACTGCCTTGAACATTCCAGCCAATTTTTCCATGTCGTCAGCAGTCAAATCACTGTCCGACACAACGCCTTTTTCTTCCTTCAACTTGTCCATTTCTTCTTCAAAAATTGTTCTGCTAATGCCCATAACAACATCAGCAAACATTTGAATAAATCTTCTGTAACTATCATAAGCAAATCTTTTGTTGCCAGAAAGTTGAGTGATTCCTTTTGCAACATCATCGTTGATTCCAAGGTTTAGAATAGTGTCCATCATGCCCGGCATACTTGCTCTTGCACCCGATCGAACGGAAACTAGCAGCGGATTAGCCACATCTCCGAATTTTTTTCCTGTGATTTTTTCCAACTCAATTAGTGCTGTGAAAATTTGTTCCACAATTTCATCGTTGATTTTTTTGCCGTCAGCGTAGTATTTGTTACAAGTGTCAGTAGTAACAATAAAACCTTGAGGCACAGGCAAACCAAGTGAAGTCATTTGCGCCAAGTTGGCTCCTTTGCCACCCAACAAATTCTTCATACTAGCATCGCCTTCGCTAAATAAGTAAACATATTTATTAGCCATTTATTATCTCTCCTTAATTTTTAGTCGAGTATATTATACCTATAATTAGAGCAAATAGCAACTATTAAACCCCCAAAATTTGGTTTTTTTAAACATTTTTAAAAAACAATCTAGACTAAAAAAAACAGTCTTGCATAATACCTGTTTTTAAAACTATGCAAACTATTATACAGTCCTAATTAAAGGCGAATAACTATAATTAATTATTTTATTTTTATTTATCTAAAAGGATTAAAAAAAAACAACTGACAAAAACAAATTTCAGTTAAAACTAAAGTTCAATTGTCAACTTAAGCGAAAAAACACCTTCATAATATTTCATCAACACAAACACCAAATTTTTCAAAACATCATCACCAAATTTTATGGTGTGCAATTTGTCAAAATCGGTGTTATAAATTATTTTAAGCGACACAAATTCCTGCTTTGAAATGGCAACCGAGTGATACTCTGCACACGAGCCACACACCACGCCACCGCTTTCAATGTTCAAACAAATGCTGCCTTGAAACAAACAATTGCAATTGTTACATTTGTTAAATTGCAACCCGTATCCAAAATCACTCACAACTTTTAGCAAAAATTTTGTAATCACCAACAAATCCATATCTTCATAAGCAATTGACTTTAGTGTGTTGATGGCGTGGATAAACAAATTTTCTGCCACATACCCCTCTTTAGATAACTGCTCGCAAACCTTTAACACCAGTGTTGCTCTTTTCAGTTTGTCATAGTCTTTAGTTAAATCAAAAAAAGTGTCTATAACATCCACTTGAGAAACAATAAAAAAACCATTTTTTCTAACCGCAAAAAATGTTGCAAAACAAAACGGCAATGCCGCATACTTAAGTTTTGCATTTGACTTTTTCACGCCTCTTAATTGCATTGTGATTTTGCCCAGTTCCAAAGAAAAAACATCTATTAATTTGTCACTATCTTTAAAATCTTTCGCGCCCAGCACAATGCCGGTTATTTTATACTCTTCCACAAAAGTTCCTTTTCTATTTTAAATTATACCCTAACGATTTAATAAACCCGTCGCTTTTTCGCCAGTCTTCCCTCACCTTAACATAGAGAGTTAGCGACACTTTGTGGTCCACCAACTTTTCAATATCGAGGCGCGCGCGTGTGCCAATTTCTTTTATTTTTTGCCCGTCTTTTCCAATGATAATTTGTTTGTGGCTGCTTTTTTCACAAATTATATCAGCAGCAATTTCTACAACTTTTTTCTTTTCCTTAAACGCTGTAATACTAACAGCAATTCCGTGCGGAATTTCGTCCTGCAAAAACCAAAGTGCTTTTTCGCGAATAATTTCTGACACCAAAAATTTCACTGAATTGTCGGTGTAGATGTCGTCGTCAAAATATTTATGACCTTCTGGCAGATGTGCAATTATTTTTTCCAGCAGCAAATCCACATTTCGGTTTTTGTGCACCGAGATGGGAATGATGTCGAAAATATATTTCAACTCATTAAACACTGCCAACTGCGGATACAGTTTTTCTTTGTTTGCCTCATCCATTTTGCTGATAACAAGAATTGCGTTGGTGCCGCGCCTGTCAAAAGATTTCACAAACTCCACATCAGCATTGGTGATTCTTTTGCTTCCGTCCACCACCAACAAAGTAACATCCACATCCACTTGCGCCCGCTCAATGCTTTTTTGCATAAAGTCATCCAACTTGTTTTTTGTGGGATGATGGCCGGGAGTGTCGATGAACACAATCTGACATTCAGGCTTATTGTAAATTCCCAAAATTTTATTTCTAGTGGTTTGCGGCTTAGGAGACACAATTGCCACTTTTTCGCCAATAATGCTGTTTATAAGCGTGCTTTTCCCCGCATTTGTCTTTCCAATTATGCTCACAAACCCCGATTTAAAACTCATATATTTTTTCTCCTAACAATTATCTTTGGTTTTAGTATAATGATTTTTTAGTTTTAATATAATATTTTTTGGTATTAATG
>CAYJCT010000086.1:0-5131 GCA_964368745.1 uncultured Christensenella sp.
CTATTTTTCAATTGATAGTTTATAACTAATCTTTTTAAAAAATAGGGTTTTTTTGTTTTTTTATATATCTTGATTGTTTTTTAAAACTTATAACAAATGTTAAAACATTTTTTTAAAGTTATACTTTTTGTTTTTTAGCCTTAAATATTAATCTAAATTCCAAAAATAATTTTTTTGCTTTTGTAAAATTCCAAAAATATTTTTATTTCAAATTAATTCAGGGTGTTTTTTTTCTTGATTTTTTTATAAATGAAAACTATTGCAACAGTAATTAGAATGGTGACCGACATAATTATAAGGGCGGTGATTTCGGTGTGAGTCAGGTCATTGGTTTTAATAAATTCTGTTTCGATGTAGCCATACATGATTTCAAGATCGTCGTTGTAGAATCGCACAAAAGTTAATTCATTTGCCGAGCCCCATTCCAAAACATAGATTTTTTGGTTGTTTTTTAAGGAACTAATGACATAACTGGTTTTAGAGTTTTCGTCGTAGACGGGCAGAGCAGTGGTGTTTTCTTCAAAGCGGATAAAAGCGTTAAATTTTAGCAACGGTTTAACAAAAGTTCCGTTGTCTAGTATTACATCGTTGCTGTTGATGTAGCCATAGGTTTCGTCGGGCAGCAGTGTCACATAGAACAATTGACCGCCAAAGGACACAGTGTTTTTCGTTAGCACATTTGTGGTGGAGTGAATGAAAAGTTTTTTAACAATGTTGTCTTCTTTTAGTTCAGGTTTGTTATAAATGTTTACAGTGGGGTTGATGGCTAGCACTTTTGCTGGAGTTACAATCAAATTAAACGCAGGGTTTACAATGGATTCAAACACGCAGTTGGTGTTGTTGAAACCATAGATTATTCCGCTGGATTTGTCGATTGAAATGGTGGAATAAACATAAAAGTTTGAGTTTGTGAGTTCTTTTTCGTGAATCAGAGGTAGTTGAGAATATTTCACAATTGTTTTTACGCCCTCTTTTTGCCCAAAAATAAAAGTATTATCGATTTCGTCGTTGCAAAGTGAAAACACTTGGTCGAAACTATCCGTTGTGGGAGTTGTGTGTTGCACGCTAAGAGTGTTGGATGATGTGAATTTTAGCTGATATAGTGTGCCTGCATTATAGATGAGTAGGGTGCGAGTTTGGGGCAGGTAGCCTAGTTTTGCGTCGTCGGCAAACAGAATGCTCTCGCCGGCAATAGATAGTTGAACCAGCGAGGTGTCGTCGAGTTGAAGCAGTCCTAAATTTTTGTCGAGAACGAAGAGAAGGTTGTCGTGAGCAATCATGTCTAGTGCGTTTGAAATTGCTAGGTTGCCCGTGGTTGTTATGGCATAAGTGATGGGAAAGTTGGAGTTAAGGCTATATGTTTGGTCGTTTTTAGAAAAACTTAGCAGTTCAAAATTGTTGGAAATTTTGTTTTTTGCGGTAACAAAAACCGAGTTTGACATCACTTGCGGAGGGGACAGATGAGTGTAGTTGGCGGCAAAATTGTGTTCAATTATCTCGTCGTCCAGTTCATAAAAAATTTGTATGCGCGAGTTTTTGGTGTCTGTAACAAAAAGAGTGTTGTTGTGGTAAGTGGCAGTGCTGTTGTTGTTGAGCCAGCCTTCAGCGCCGCTTCTGCTTGCAACAATTATGTCTTCTTCTTCAAACTTACACTTATTTTCTGCGTCTACAACAAGAGTGAAAAGTTGGATGCTTTTTGTGATTTTGTCGCTCACGAAAATGTGAGGTTTGTTGTTTATGATGTTGATTTTAACATCAGTGGGGTTGCAAATATCGCCAACAAGAAAACTGCCGTTCACTTTAAGCGTTTCGCCGCCTCGGGTGTCGTCGTGTTTTTCGATGCTGGGATTAACCGATTCTTCAATCTTTTTTGCTATCTTTAAATGACTGGAAGTTGCAGAAATGATGTAGTCCGAAACAGTGTCGCCCACTTTCACTTTGGTGTATGCCATGCTTAGCACATCCGCTGTGGGAAAGTAGGAATCGTTTTTTTCCTGCGAGGAAAAGTCGAGAGTGATTAGTGAATTTTCTTGCTCGCCGTTAATTATGTAGGCGTGTGTGTTGGTTATGGTGAGTTGCAGCGTTTCATCGAGAATGTCATTAAATTCGTAGTGATTTATGTGACGAAGTGTGGAGTTGTTGAACCAATGACATTCAAAAAAATTGTCTTTTATACGCCCGATGTATATGCGGTTTTCTGCTTTATTTTCAAAAATACTAATTTGCATGAAATTTAAAAACTCGAAGTTTGTGCTTGAACTTTCTGATAAATAAACCTGTTCACCGTGGTATTTGTAGGCAAAAAGTTCAGTGCTGGCAGACACAGTGTTTTTGACAGACACGAAAAAATAATTTGTGGTGCATTTTATGTAGGCAATGTCTTCATCCGCTGCGAACGATTTTGTTTCCAGTTGTTTTGTGTTTAAGTTTATCACAGTTATTGTGCATGGAAGGGTGTCGGTTTTGCTTGTGGAATATACCAAGAATTTTTCGTTGATGTCGAATTTGTTTATGTTAGTTAAGTCTTGAAAAATGCGCTTGCCATCATTATAGACAGGATAAATTATGGTGTCTGTGGTGTCGGCAAATATATTTTGCTGCGGCGCAGAAAACAAAAAAAATGTGCTAAAGATAAGTAGCAAGAAGGGCAGTATTAACTTTTTTTGTTTGAAAATATTCATTTGCACCTAAAATATTTTTTTAGTTTTATTCATTATAACAAAATTGCACATTTTGTACAATTTATTTTGGCTCAGTAAGGTTGTAAATTATCGCTTGTTTTAATAAAATCATAACAAAATCAAAAGAAAAACTATAGACTAATATTTTTGTCTATAGTTTTATAAAATTTTAGTGTGTAATTTAGAGGTGTTGTTTATTGTTTTTTAATTTTTTCAATAGTTTTTATAACTCTTTAGAAATTATGTTGAAGTGTTGTTGAATTAAAAACATAATGATTTTGTCGAGCTGTTGCTCTTTTGCCAAACGCATCAGCCTTTTTTCTTCTTTTTTGGGGTCTAATATGCGCTCTTCAATATATTCTTTGGTGGAAAGTGTAAAGCCCGTCATCATTTTTTCTTGTGGCAGGAAAAACTGCACGCTGTCGAGAGATATTTCGCCCTTTTTTATTTGCTGAATTAAAAAGTTAAATGATTGCTTTGCTGAATGCAGCCAAAACATATTAGTGGAGAAATTGGTTAGCACTAATGTGGCGTCCTCCACAAACTGTGGCAGAATTTCTCCATTTAGTGCGTGTGACAAAAATTCGGCATAGTTTTGTATGTTAAACAATGCGGTTTTAACAGCGTCATCATTGGTGTTGTGCTTTAGTTTTATAAACTTAGCATATTCCTCGTTATGTTCAAGTAAGTTTGCAGAAATTTTTGCATCCATAAACTTTTTCTCCTACCTCTAAACGATACTAAAATTCCTTATTTTTGTCAATTATAATTAAGATATGTTTTGATATTAGGCTTTTTTTATTTTTTAATTAGTAAAAAACAGGCGAACTGGTCATTATAAAATCGATGGCAATTGGTTTTTATTTTTATAAATTTATGATAAAATACTCTGTAGGCAGGAGGGGATTATGATTGTTTTAGCGTATGACCACAGAGCGTATGAACTGATGAAATCAATAAAAAAACATTTGGAAGAGCAGGGACATGAGTATGTGGAATTTGCCAGCAAGGAATACGACAAACTTGACAGTTATTCGGTTTTCACAAGGCAGGCAAACGAATATATTTTGCAGCATAAGGATGCTGTTGGCATCTATTCTTGCAGAAGTGGAATTGGTGTTTCGATTATGGCAAACAGATACAAAGGTATTCGCGCAGGCGTTTGCTACAACAAGCAATTGGCGCACTTGGGGCGAAATGACGACGATATAAATGTGTTGGTGTTGCCAGTGGAAACGCTCGATGAGATGAGCGCAATTGAAATAATTGATGTGTTTTTGAACACGAGTTTTGAGGGCGGTAGGCATATTCCGCGGCTGAAAATGTTGGATGAGTAGAGAAAATATTTAACACTTAAACTAAGTTTTTAGGTGGATTACAACATCGCTTAGTGAACAAAAAAACAACTGTTAAAATAGATGTTAAATGAGTAGAGAAAAAATTTGATTTTTTGTTTTAGCAATACATTGAAGTGTTTTAGATAGTATATTAAGTTGTTGCAATACAAGTCTAAGCGCAATGATTTATGTATACTTAAATTGTTTTAATGTGTGACCAAAATTAACCGTTTTGTGCAAGAGTGTTATTGTGCCTTTGATGAAATGAATTTAATAATAAAGATAAAATATATTCTAATTCAGAAATAGAATTATAAGAATTTAAAGGTATAAACATGGCGATTTTTTAATATATATCTTTTGAGGTGTATGATGAAAAAGATTACCATTTTTTTTGCATTACTATTGTTTTCCAGTGTGATATTTTTTAGTTGTTCTAACAACTATTTTTTGTTTGCAAAAGAAAATTTATCGGAAAGTCGTGAGGTTGTTTTTGAAGGCAAAAGTGATAAGTTTTTTGTGACTTTTATGATGGGAAAACGAGAGAAAGATTATTCATTTGACGGGATTTCCACCGAATTAGTAGATTTTGGGGTGCTGACTGTGCATGTGTTGGACACAAAGTTGTTGCATGCAACTGCCACAAGTTTTACGCTTGTTTTAAACGAAAAAAATTATTCGGGCGAGTTTGAAATGAATCCTTATGATAAGTCTTTTGTGAGTGACATTGGAGTTTTTGAGCAGGTAGATGGCGAGTTGAAAGTAAACATTGTGGTAGGAAGTGTGGAACAAGATTTTGTGCTTACAAATGTGTCGCAAAGTTGGAATGTGAGCAGTGAGCGCGCGCTGGAAATTGCAACTGAGGAGTTAAAACGAGAGTTGAAAGAGTTTATTGAAAACAACAAATTTTTGGCTGAGGTCTATGTGAAAGTTCTTTATGACTATAAAAATTTCACGGGGTATTATTGGCACATTAGTTTTTTTGGAGAAAATGGAAGCAGCATTGCGTGTGTGATTGAAAACATAAATGGGGAAGTGCTTGCAAAAAACTCCTACAAAAAATAGTGATATTAAAAATTAAATTAATTTAAATTACAATTAACAAAATTTAAT
>CAYJCT010000087.1:0-5053 GCA_964368745.1 uncultured Christensenella sp.
GTTATTTATATTAGTTCTATTAATTAAATATTTAATTTTTAGCCTTGCAAAAGTTTTAACCTTGCGAAATTTTAGCCTAATCTACTAATATAATAGTTTGCCTCTGTTGCTGCAATTGCGCCGTCTGCACAAGCGGTCACAATTTGTCGCAGTGATTTCACCCTGATGTCGCCTGCAACAAAAACGCCTTCCATGCTGGTGTGCATATTTTCATTTGCCTTAATGTAGCCCATGTTATCAATTTCTATTTGACCTTTTACCAACTCGGTGTCTGGCTTTCGTCCAATCGCCACAAACATTCCTTGGCACTCAATGTGCTTTTCTTCCCCGCTATCAACATGCGAAATTGTAACGCCTTGAAGCCTTTTTTCGCCCACAATACCACTCACAACATGATTATGAAATACTGTTATATTATTGTTTTTGGAAATAACGCTTCGCAGTTCATCCTGCAAGATTTTTTGCGCGTTAAACGCAGGCATGTTGTTTACAATTGTGATATTTGATGCAATATTAGACAAATATATTGCGTCTTCCACCGCACTGTTTCCTCCACCCACAAGCACGATGTTTACATTTTTAAAGAATGCTCCGTCACAAACCGCACAATATGCAACACCAGAACCGATCAATCTATCTTCATTTTCCACGCCCAATCTCCTAGCAGATGCTCCCATTGCTAAAACTATGGCTTTTGCGCTAAATTTACCACTGTCGGTTGACACAATTTTGTTTTTAAGGTCAATGCCCGTCACATCAGCATACTCCATCTCAGCGCCCAAATTTTCAGCCTGAGCATGCATTTGCATAACTAAATCCATACCGTTAATGTTTTCAAAACCCGGGTAATTTTTGATGTCAAAAGTAAGCGTGGCTTGACCACCCACCATTTTATTTTCAATCAACAATGTTTTAAGTCCACTTCTAAGGGCATAAATTGCAGCAGTTATTCCTGCAGGTCCTGCCCCAATTATTACCACATCATATTCTTTCATTACATTCTCCTTGTTTAAATATAATTTGCTTTTTGTTTTTTTGTTAAAAAAAATCAGTGCTAAATTTTAAAATTAAAAATTAAAATCACATACTCAAATATGCTAAAATTTAAAAACATAATTCACATATTTAAAGATGCTAAAATTTAAAAGACTAAAAATCACATACTTAAATATGTTTCAATTTTTTTCAAAATTTCGTCTTTTCCTATTCTATTTGAAGAGGAAGACACAAAAATATTGTCTCGCGCCAAAGAAAGAGTAGACGCAATCATAGATTTTATTTGCATATATTTACTTTTTGACAATTTGTCGGCCTTTGTGGCAATAACAATATAGGGAATGCGATAATAATTAAGCACCACACTCATTTGCACATCCAATTCAGTGGGCGGAATGCGACAATCCACCAACATGCAAATGCACTTTAAATTGGCATTATCAGTTAAATATGGCTCAATCAAACTGTCCCATTTGCTAACTTCACTTTTTGTGCCTTTAGCAAAACCATACCCCGGCAAATCCACAAAATAAAAGGCGTTATTAATTAAAAAATAATTTACAAGTCTTGTGCGACCCGGCGTTCCACTGGTTTTTGCCAGTGCTTTTTTGTTGACCAAAAAATTTAGCAAACTGCTTTTTCCCACATTGCTTCTGCCCACAAACGCAACTTGTGGAATGTTGTCATTAAGCAATTTTTCGCTTTCAGCCACACTTATAACAAACTTGCTGTCCTTTATAATCATAAAAATTCATCCTCTTAAATATATTATCACAACTTGCAAAAAAATTAAAACACCTTTATGATAATTTGTGAATTTGATTATGTATTATGTCAATTTAAGTTACAATATATATTAAAGAACTACTGCACTTTATAATACTTTTTATTTTAATAGAACTATTTAATTTTATAGAACTATTTAATTTTATAGAACTATTTATTTTAACACATGATATTTGTTTTATATGAAGCAAATGTATAATAAATTTTTCCTAAATCTTATAAAACTTACACATCCTTTATCAAACAAAAAAAAATGTAATGCACTCATTACATTTTTTTATAAACTGCTGTTTTATACCAATTCAATCAAAGCAATTTCAGCGTTGTCTCCATTTCTGGTGCCCAACTTAACTATGCGGGTGTAACCGCCGCCGGTGCCAGTGTCTTTGATTCTCTGAGCATATTTTGGTGCATATTCATTGAAGATTTTTTCGATTAAAGGAAATTTAATATCCTCTGTTCTTTTAACAAAATCTGATTTAGATTCTTTTTCTGCTCGTTGTTCTTGAATATCATATAATTTGCTCATCAACTTTCTTCTAGCGGCAAGTTTTTTAGGACCGTCGTTAATAACACTGCGTGCAACTTTTGCACCCTTATCATCAACTAAATACTTTTCAACTTTTACCGTATCTTCATAAGAATTAATAGCAAGAGTTAGCAACTTTTCAGTGTAACTTCTAAGTTCTTTAGCTTTAGCCAAAGTGGTTTCTATCTTGCCATGCCAAAGCAAATTAGTGGCTTGGTTTCTTATGATTGCCATTCTTTGGTCGGTTGGTCTATTTAGTTTCCTCATTTAAAATCTCCTTTTTAGTCTTCATCTTGACGCAATGAAAGTCCGTAACTTTGTAGTTTTTCGATAACTTCTTCCAGCGATCTTTTGCCTAGATTTTTCACTTTTGACAAATCACTTTCGGTTTTCTTAATCAAATCTTCCACTGTGCTGATGTTGGCGCGTTTTAAGCAGTTAAAACTTCTCACCGACAAATCCATGTCTTCAATTGTCATTTCAAGCACTTTTGACGCGCTGTCGTCTTCTCGGCTAACCAAGATTTCCATTTGCGACATGCTTTCCACAAGGTCAACAAATAGCGAAATGTGGTCTTGAATTAATTTACCCGATAGGCTGATAACTTCTCTTGCTGACAGCGTTCCGTTAGTTTCAACCTCAATGGTAAGTTTGTCATAGTCTATATTTTGCCCCACGCGAGTGCTTTGAACAAAGTAGTTGACCTTTTTAACAGGTGTAAAGTTAGAGTCAATCGCAATGTAGCCGATGGGAGCATCTTCCATTTTGTTGTCGTCTGCCTGAACAAAACCTCTACCTCTGCCCACAAAAACTTCCAACTCAAATTTTGCACCAGCGTCTAGTGTGCAAATATGCAAATCCGGATTTAGTATTTCCACCAAATCGTTAGGCTCGAAATCTGATGCTTTCACATCTCCTGCGCCATATTTGTTAAGTCTTAGAATTGTGTGAAACTCTCTGGTTGTGTCCATTGACTTTACTGCAAGATTTTTGATATTTAGCACAATATCAACAACATCTTCAACAACGCCTTTGATGGTAGAAAACTCGTGTTGCACTCCGTTGATTTTAATGCCAACAGGAGCCGCGCCCGGAAGAGCAGAAAGCAGCACTCTTCTTAAGCAGTTACCAATTGTTATGCCAAATCCTCTGTCAAGAGGTTCAACAATAAACCTTGCAAATGTGCCGTTGTCGGTTTCCTCACAAGTAATTTTTGGCTTATCAATTTCTATCATATTATAAATTCCTCACTTTTTGAATTTTATAACTTAAATTCACTTATTATTTCGAGTACAACTCAATAATTAAGTGCTCTTTAATACTTAAGTCAATGTCATCTCTTTGCGGTAGTGCATTGATTTTTCCAGTTAATTTAGCACTGTCAAATTCCAACCATTTAGGTAGCACAACTTTCAGATTTTTCAATTCTTTGAACATTTCAATTTCTAATTTGTTTTCTTTAATAGCGATAACATCGCCCACTTTCACAAGGTATGATGGAATATCTACTCTGCTGCCGTTCACGGTAATGTGACCGTGGTTAACAATCTGACGGCTCTCAGCACGAGATGCACCAATGCCCATTCTGTAAACAACATTGTCCAGCCTTCTTTCCAAATATGAAAGCATGTTCTCGCCAATAATTCCCTTAGCGGATGATGCCATATCGTAATACTTTCTGAATTGTTTTTCTAAAAGACCATAAGTTCTCTTAACTTTTTGTTTTTCTCTCAACTGTAAACTATATTCAGTAGGTTTTTTTCTGGATGTTCCATGCACGCCGGGAGCCGAATTTTTTCTTTCAATTGCGCATTTTTTGGTCAAGCAACGCTCGCCTTTCAAAAACAACTTGCAACCTTCACGCCTACATAGTCTGCAATCAGGACCAGTATATTTTGCCATAGTTTAATTTCTCCTTATATTATTTAAAATTATATTCTTCTGCGTTTTGGTGGACGGCATCCGTTGTGCGGAATGGGAGAAACATCTTTTATGGAAGTGATGTTAAGCCCAGCAGCCTGAAGCGCCCGAATAGCAGTTTCTCTTCCGTTTCCCGGTCCTTTAACAAAGACATCAACACTTTTTACGCCAAGTTCGCTAGCAACTTTGCCAGCATTTTCTGCTGCCTGTTGAGCAGCGTATGGAGTGCTTTTTCTGGAGCCTTTCATTCCAATGCTACCAGCACTACTCCATGAAATAGTATTACCAGCAATGTCGGTAATAGTAACAATAGTGTTGTTAAAAGAAGCACTGATATAAGCACAACCTTTGTCAACAGCTTTGGTCAACTTTCTTTTTTTAGTTACTTTTTTCTTTTTTGCAACAGCCATAACTCAAATTATCTCCTCAAATTATTTTTTCTCTGCTTTTTTACCCTTAGAAACGGTCTTTTTAGGGCCTTTTCGAGTTCTAGCATTTTGTTTAGTATTTTGCCCACGAACAGGTAAACTTTTCCTGTGGCGAATGCCGCGATAGCAGCCAATTTCCTGAAGTCGTTTAATGTTAAGAGAAACTTCTCTTTGCAAATCGCCTTCAACAACCACATTTTTCTCGATATAAGCTCTGATTAGTGCAACTTCTTCATCTGTCAAATCCTTAACACGAGTATCTGGATTAATGCCTGTTTCTTTTAAAATTTTGTTAGCAGTCTGTCTGCCAATACCGAAAATATAAGTAAGACCAATCTCCACTCTCTTTTCTCTTGGCAAATCAATTCCAGCAATACGAGCCATTTAATTTCCT
>CAYJCT010000088.1:0-5041 GCA_964368745.1 uncultured Christensenella sp.
GAACAAGTATTTTATTGAAAAAATATTTTGATTAAAAAGTTAATTTGTTTTATTTTGTTTTTTAATTTAATATCATAAATTAAATTTATAAATCATTAAAATTTTATCTAACTAATGGTAAGTTATAGAAAAATAATATATAGGAGATGCGCTTGATTAGGACAATAAGTGACAACGCAACCAGTGAGATTGTGGTAAACAAGTCAAAATTCTTAGGTTATTTGTGTTATGTTGAGACTGTTGATGAGGTGGAAGATGCGCTTTTTAACATTCGGCGCAGTCATCCAAAATCCACACATGTTTGTTATGCCTACATATTAAACCAGCCCAATCGCGAAAAATATGACGACGACGGCGAGCCCATGGGCACTGCAGGCAAGGCAATGCAACAGGTGTTGAAAAACAAAAACTTGACCAATGTGTTGGCTGTGAGTGTGAGATATTTTGGTGGGATAAAGTTGGGCAAGGGCGGACTGCTTCGAGCGTACACCAACAGTCTGAATGCGACTCTTGTGTTAGTTGAGTGTGTGGATAAAGATAAGCTAAGCGTGTTTTCCTTTATGATTGAGTTGTCGGGCATGAAAAGTTTTGAGCAAGCATGTCTAAAGTTAGGCGTGTTGGTGGTGGAAAAAATATTTGCCGAAAAAGTCCAGTTTTTGGTGGCAGTTGACGGCGATGAGTTGGAAGTGGGCGGAAATAGGGGAGAGTTTGTGGAAAAAAGATATTTTGATGTTTCTGCTTTATAACCAAAAAAAACAAGAAAAATAAAGAAAAACATAGCATAAAAATTATATAAAAAATGTGTTAAAAAACAATAAAAAATGGAGAAAAAAATGGTTACAATAACAAAGATTGAGCCACAAAAAAGAGATGCGTCGCGGTTTAATTTACATATTGATGGCGAGTTTTTTTGTGGAGTGCATATCGATGTTGTTGTTAAATATGCGCTGGAAGTAGGGCGCGAGATGGAAAAAGAGTTGTTGCAGCGCGTGGTGTTTGAGTCGGAAAAAAGTGCGGCGTTAAGTAAAGCGGTAAATTATATGAAAAGTGCTATGAAAACTGAAGCGCAAGTGTCAAAATATTTAAAAGACAAAGGTTTTTCGGCTAACATATCCCAGTATGTGATTGATAAATTAATAGAATATCGATACCTTAATGACGAGGAGTATGTGGTAGCGTATATTTCTGCCAACTTTGAAAAGTTTGGCGAATATAAGTTGCGCGCGAATTTATTAACCAAAGGTGTGCGTGCAAGTCTTGTGGATAAACATATTAAAAAAATTGACTTTGATGAAGCCGTGGTATATAATCTTGCTATAAAGTATTTGAAAAATAAAGATGTTTCTTTTAAAAATTTAGGCAAGTTAGCGCGGTTTTTAGCGTCGAGAGGGTTTTCTTTTGATGATATAAATGCTGTGCTTGAGCGCATAAATGACGAAAATAAGTAGGGTAGATATGTTAGTTGGTATTGATGTTTTAGATGTTATGAGAATGGAAAAGTTTATCCAAAATGAACATTTTTTGGGTAAGTATTTCACGCCGTATGAAGCGGCTTATGTGAGTAGAACCATTAGAAAAACACAGAGTCTAGCGGGTATCTATTGCGCTAAAGAGGCGTTTCTAAAAGCGCTTGGCATTGGTATTAACAACGGTATTGCTCTAAATGAAATTGAGATAAATCATTATGAAAGTGGCAAGCCGTATGTGAAATTAAGCGACGGCGCAAAAATTGTGCTAGCAACTTTCGGTATCAAAGATGTGCAGATTTCTATCAGTCATACTGAGGATCTTTGTACTGCAATTTGTATCATGCAATAAACCCACAAATCCAAAAATGGAGTATCTTTCGTCTTTTTGAAAAGATTCGTGCCTCAGTCGCGTATGTCCATATACGCTCCTGTCGGCTTCGCATTCAAAACACCTTTAGTCTCCAACCCTTTCCCGCTATGTGGGTGGTAAGAGATAAAAAAGAAAGTGGGTGTGATAAAAAAGTAAGTGGTAGTGGAAAAAAGTGGGTGTCGGTGGTAGTGGGAAAAAAGTAAGTAGTATTGATAAAAAAGTAGATTGAAATTACTGGGCGCAATCTTGCGGCCTTTTTTTATGTTTAATTTATTATTTTTCAAACATATCTTTGATTTCAACCTTTAAATATCTGGTGGTTTTATAAAATCCAAGTTAATAATTATGTTCTTCTTTTTTGCATCTAGGTCAATAATAAATTTAGTTTTTTTAATCTCAGTTAATATTTGTTTAGTTTTTTTAAACTTATTTTTGTTTAGATTTTTTTTGCAGCAACTAAATTTTTTGTTTAATATTTTTTTTGTTTTTACACATTACTAAAAGTGTGGTATCTGATGCCAGAAAAAATTGTTAAATATGTTTTCGTGAGGGTATAGTTGTGAATGAATTTGAAAAGATGCAGTTTAAATATAGTGAAAGTGTTAATAATCATTGCAAGTCAAGTGACGAGATTGCACACAAAATAAATCTGATGAAGCATAGTATAAGTAAGGACGAATTTGTGGCTATGTATGAAAATATGGATAGTCAGATTTACAACATTCTTATAAGCATTTCTAATGAGTGTGTTTATTCGGACAGTGACTTTAGTAAGTATATTAATTGGGTTAGGAATGGAAGATATTAAAAGAGGTGAACTTTATTATGCCGATTTGAGTCCCGTTGTGGGCAGCGAACAGGGCGGAGTGCGTCCCGTTTTGATTGTGCAAAATGATGTGGGAAACAAGTATAGTCCCACTATTATTGCGGCGGCAATTACCAGTCAGATTAACAAAGCAAAAATTCCTACCCACATTGAACTTTCCGCTGACGATTATGGTTTGACAAAAGATTCAGTTGTGCTGCTAGAGCAATTGCGCACCCTCGACAAGCGCAGGTTGTTAGAAAAAATCGGGCACATTGATGAATACAAAATGAACAGTGTCAACAACGCTCTGCTCATCAGTCTTGGGTTTATATAAAATTTAAAAAAAACATATTATTTGGGCTCATATAATAAAATGTTAGTTTTTTTATTTGTTTTTAATTTATATATCTTATTTGGGCTTATATAATAAAACATCTGTTTTGTAATTTTAATAGACCATTAAAAACTATCCATGATTCTATGGCGTTTTTTAGCGTTTAATTTAAGGAAAATCAAGGCAAGTTTAAAAACTTTTATCATTTTTCTGTTTACAAATTTGTCGCTATATGATATATTACACATATACAATTGAATTATTTTGCTAAAGGGAAGAGTTTTTGCTCTTTTTTTATTGAAAACTTCTTGCATTTTTGCAATATATGTGTTAAACTCTACCAGCAAATAATTGACCAATAAGGAGCTAAAAAAAATGAGAGAAAATATTATTTTGGAATGTACTGAATGCAAAAACAGAAATTATTCGTCGCAAAAAAACAAGAAGAATAATCCTGAAAGAATCCAGTTTAACAAATTCTGTGCGTTCTGCAAAAAACATACTCCGCATAAGGAAACAAAATAATTAAAAGTGAGCGTTTTATTTTATGAAAAATAATAAAGTTGAGAAAGATGTTGAAGTGATTGAGCCAGATACAAAAGTTGTAAAATCAAACAAAGATACATCTAAGAAAAAAACTCAAAAAGTAAAACCTAAAACAGAAAAAAAGTCGCTGTCTAAAAAGTTTAAAGAAACCACAAGCGAGTTGAAAAAAGTTTCGTGGCCGTCTTTTTCTAAAGTTGCAAAAGCAACTGGTGTTGTTATTGCGGTTGCTGTGATTTGCACTTTGGTGTTGTTTGGCATTGACATGCTTTTTAAATACGCGATTTATGATGTTTTAATTTCTAAATAAATAATTTAAGGAGAAAAGAGCAGACGCTCTTTTGGTTTGCATGGATAATAAAGATAAATTGAAAAACGATGCTGTCATTGATGGCACAACTGAAAATATGAACGATATTGCAACTGATGCGACTGGAAATGTGGAAAATACTGCAAGTGTAGAGAATGTTTTGACGGTAGATTCGACTGTTGAAACCCCAGCGGCAGAAACTCTTTTAGAAGTTGCGGCTGATGAAAATATTAATGTTACACTTGATGATGGAGTAGCAATTGAAAAAAATGGAAGTGTTGCTGTGAGTGGTGAAACTACTAAAAACGGGAATATAATATTGCCGTCAGAAATGAGCAACATCGAAGTGGAAGATAAAATTCAGTTAGATGAAACCATTGCCAGAGCGCGTGAAGACGCAAAATGGTATGTGCTTCACACCTTTTCGGGCTACGAAAATGTGGCAAAAGAAAACTTGGAGATTGTTATTGAAAAATATAATTTGCAGGAACGAATTTTTGACATCACTATTCCTATGGAAGATGTGGTGGAAGAAAAGAACGGCAAGAGAAAAGTTGTTTCCAAAAAAATTATGCCGGGCTACATTTTGGTTAAAATGAATTATGGCGATGACATTTGGCACGCAGTTACCCGAACACGCGGAATCACTGGCTTTGTAGGACCGAAGGGACGCCCTCTTCATTTAACGGAAGATGAAATCAGAAAAATGCGTCTGGAAAAAATTGAAGTGGAACACATCAATTTGGCAATTAACGACAAAGTTGAAGTGCTTGATGGGGCGTTGTTTGGTTTTGTGGGCACAGTTGTGTCGTTGGATGCGTCGGGTAGACGATGCAGAGTTATGGTGGAAATGTTCGGAAGAGAGACTCCAGTGGATTTGTCTCTTGACCAAATTAGAAAAATAGATTAGAATGGTTTGGTTGTTATGAGAAAATTGTTGTTTTCTCGTTCAATATATAATTTTCTTTTTCAGAAAATAGCGCTTGGAAAATTCTAATGTTTAATTGTTGTTAATTATATGGAAGATTTTTAATTTTATTTTCAAGTTAAATGATATTAAGTTAAAGAGTACTAAAAATTGAAGACGGAAATAATTGGTTTTAAAAAAATCCCATTATTTGAAAGTCAACAATAAAATAAACTTTAACAACAAAAAACAATTTAACAAAATAAACCTTAAAAATAAGCAACGACCTTAAAAGATTTT
>CAYJCT010000089.1:0-4980 GCA_964368745.1 uncultured Christensenella sp.
CATCTACACTTCATTACACTTAATTTATAAACCAATATTTATACATTTTAATTGATGGTGCAATTTTATTTTTCAATTTAAAATTGTTGTCAAAAAATATTTAAAATAAGTAAAAATTCTAAATTTAAGGAGAATTTATGAAAAAGGGAACAAAAATTATTGTAACAGTGTTTGCTATGGTAATGGTGCTATCCACTATGGTTGTGGGTATTTGGGCGGCGACTGTGCAGGTTGCAAGTTTTGGAGCAACTGTTACTTTTACTTCCGTTGATGTTTCTTTTGATTTGTTGGCAGAGGCTGCTGGCTCAAAAATTCCGGTTGCTCCTTTAAGCAGAACCGTGCTTCCAGAAGACACAGGAGAAGAAATCCAATGGAGCGCATCCACGGAATTTGACGCATCCACAAAAGACATCATAACAATTTATTATGCGTTTATTAGCAACACTCCTGAAGGTTCGCTGAAATATACTATAATAGCGGGATATGATTTTGATGCTGGATCGCAGGTGGATGTTAAAACCTACACTAAAACAGTTGCTTCCTACACTGGAACAAGATCAATTACCGCAATCAAAACAGCAGGGCATTTTGATATTGGCACAACACAGGTTTCAAATTACGCAACAGGTCTTAACAAAACCACAACTGGATCAAACGCTCTTTACACAATCAAAATTGAGTTGTCTAATAAAAGTTGGTTGACATCTATTTTAACAGGAGCCGCAGCAATTGATTTTTCTTTGGAAGTTACAAAACCGTAAAGTTTTAAAATGGAAAATCAAGTTTAAGAAAACGAACTAAGTTTAGAAAAGAAATAAACTAAGTTTAAGAATATGAAACTGTTTTTAGGAAATAGACTTAGTTAAATAAAATAATGAAATGAAATAAGTTTTAAAAAAATGGAATATGTTTAATAAAGTAGAATTAATTTTACAAAATGAATAAAATAATGACACAAAAAAATACTATGAATTATCTCATAGTATTTTTTATTTTGCAAGAAATAATCAAAGCAGGTGCATGGTATTAGTTGTGTTTTAAGGGTCGTGTGCATTAGGTGGAATTATCAATCCAACTGCCCATTCAACAACTGAAGCCGTTGCTTCTTGTGGGCGTGAGCGTAAAGTAAAATGCGTGCTTGCCTGCGACAACATTACATATAAAGAAATTGAGTAGTGCGTTTGTGTGAAGTGAAAACATCAATTCAAGTTGTTCATTCAACAACTGAAGCCATTGCATCTTGTGGGCGTGAGCGAGGCTTCTAACTGTTTTGGGTAAACTTTAAAACCTAAAATTGCATCTTGTGGGTGTACGCGAGCGAGGCTGGGTTTTGCCCACACAATTAAAAAAAACCACCTAAAATGTGGTTTTTTGTTTTTTATTAGTCTCCGATATATGCGATAAGTGCCATATATCTTGATCTTTTGATTGCAGTTGCCAACTTTCTTTGATGAAGAGAGCAGGTTCCGGTTTGGCGTCTAGGAATTATTTTTCCTTTTTCTGTGATGTATTTTTTAAGTTTGTTCACATCTTTATAGTCAATGCTATCAACTTTGTCAACACAAAAATTACAAACCTTTTTTCTACCCATTCTTCTGTATTTTCTTACAACAACCGGTCTTTCTTCGGTGGTTGTTTTCTCAGGTGTGGTGGTTGGTTCTGCAACGATATTTTTATCTTCGCTCATATTTTTATCTCCTTAAAATCATTGCTTAAAATGGCAAGCCATCGTCTTCGATGGGCTCTAAATCCGCAACATCTTCACTTTTTGCTTTTTTGCTTTCAGTGGGAGCGGCTGCGGTGGCAGAAGAGTCAGCATTTCTTGGGCTAACGAACTCAACTTCTTCGGCAACAATTTCTGTTGCGTATCTTTTTGTTCCGTCCTGTGCTTCATAGTTTCTGATTTGAAGTGTGCCCACAACGCCAGCTTTGCTGCCTTTTTTCAAGAATCTGTGGCAATTTTCAGCCAAAGTTCTCCATGCTACAACATTGATAAAATCAGTTTCTCTCTCGCCTTCGCTGTTTGCATGGCGTCTGGTTATTGCTAGTGTGAATTTTGTAACTGACAAACCAGTGCTGGTTGTGTTAATCTCAGGGTCACGCGTTAGTGTTCCGATCAATATAACTTTGTTCATTTTTTCTCCTTAACTTTTAGTTTTGTTAAACTAATTTTTTTTAATAAACATATGTCTCATTGCGCTTTCATCAATTCGCATAGACTCTGTTATTTTGCTTGGCAAATCTGAGTCGCTCTCAAATTCGAAAAGAACATAATATCCCTCTCGCTTGTAGTCAATTGGGTATGCAAATTTTTTAACTCCCCATTTGTTTACAACATGAATTTTGCCGTTTGCTTCTTCAATCATTTTCGTGTATTTAGCGACAGCGCTTTCTTTTTGCTCATCGTTTAAACTTGACGAAAAAATTGTCAACAGTTCATATCTATTCATAATGCGTTTACCTCCTTATGGACTATGGGCTTAACCAAAAATTAAGCCAAGTAGATAACTAACAAATTAAATTATCGGGTTTATTATAACAAATTAAAAAAAAAATTGCAACACATCTTTGCCCAATAGATGTGATATATTGAAATAAAAGAATATATATTTGACTAAATACCTAAAAGTTTGGTATATTAGTTATCATTACAAATTTGTTTTGTGCCATAGTAGAGTCATGAAATTATACCAAATTATGTTTGAAATAATTTGTTTTTAAATTCAGAATTATTTTTCATTGTGTGGAAAAAGTGGTGGTAATTATGTTTTAATTTAAAAACCCATGTCTATATATTTTTCATTTTCATTTGCCAGACATGACTTTCCAGTGCCTGAACTGCAACAAAAACAAGTTCAAAAAAAACATTTAATGTAAACACAACCAAATACAATTTTTTAGAGGAAGAAACCATGGATATACCAATACTGGATTTGTTCGAAGATGAGAGTTTAATTAATAAAGAGACGGTTCTTGACCATGATTTGGAGATGGTTGCGTTGGCTGACGAGTTAAAGACCAAGGGAATAGACACGGTCTTATTTGTTTTTGCCAGAGATGATCACAACTGTTTTGACAAAATGGAACTTGTTAAATGCTATGAATTTAAAAACGCAAGCAACATAAATTTGGTATATAATTATAAAGACAAGTTTCTTATCGCTCGGGCTCCTCTAGGCGGTCCGTCTGCTGGCGGATTTATGGAAGAACTCGGATTTTTAGGGATCAAAAACTTTTTTGCTTGCGGAAGCGCAGGCTTGATAGACGAAAATGCGGACGCCAGTGAGTTTGTTCTGCCAATACGGGCAATTCGCGATGAGGGGACATCCTATCATTATTTAAAGCCAAGTGTTTATGCGGAAACCGACGCGCACTTGACAAATGTTATAGAAAATTATTTAAAGAAACTAAAGTTGAAATACAACAAGTCTACCACATGGACAACTGATGCTTTCTATAGAGAAACGAAACAAGCGGTTGAAAAAAGAAAAAATCAAGGCGCTGTTTGCGTTGAAATGGAATGTGCTTCGTGGTGTGCAATTGCGCAGTTTAGGGGTTATAAATTTGCTCAACTTTTGTACTTTAGCGATGTGGTTAAACAATCGGGACACAAATGGCACGCCAATAGAAAAGAACTTAGACAGCAAATAATAAACCTGATGATCGATTGCGTGGAAGAGTTTGTGGATGAAAGGTAGTAATACTCACAAATGATTAAATCCATTATACTGGCGCAGTCTTGTAGCGAGTAAATGTTTATGTTAATACTTTTTAACTTTGTGCGAGGGCAGGGGGAAAAGCCAACTAAAAATGAAAATTTTTAGTTGACAGCCGATGCGGCTGTTTGAAATTGGAATGATTTCAACTTTTCCCCCGTTTTTTGTAATACAAATTATTTTGCACTAAAAACACCGCTTAATATAAGCCGTTCGGGCGCCTGCCTTGAAGACTGCACAAAGGCAATACAACCTACAAAAAACTGCTTGATACATAGTCCAGACTAAGTCTGGTGGTTTCGGGAACGAGTTTGTTTTGCTCAAAGATGACTTGCAACTGTTCTTCTGTTATGGGATGCGGCAAATCAGGACTTCCCACCTCAACAGTAAAAGCGGGCACACCTAGGGTATAGGACACCCAATCAGCATAGGCACCCACACTGCCCACAGTCCGCTCTACCTGATAACCAGTAACACCTGCAATGTCTTTCGCAATAACAAAATCACGCTGTAATAACTCATCAGACAACGACTCAAACCCATAAAAAATCACTTCGCCTTTAGAATGATAAGAAAGCACAGCATCGGGCATAACCTGATATGTAAAATTAATTAAATTTATATTTTCACGCTCGCTGTTAGGGTAATACCCCACAAAATTTTCACTTGCAGGACAAAAAACATTATGCAACCCCTCGCCCCATAACGCATCAAAATTCACATTTAAATCCACACCCATAGCATTGGCTTTCCACTGTGAAAAATCAGCACTGCTTTGGTTGATAAGCAACAAAATGTCACGCAGAATTTCACACTCCACCCACTCCACACCGTCCAGCACCAACCTCACACCATCAGGATTAACCAACGGAATAATATAGTACCCTCCGTCTAACTGCTGCTCACTTAAATACTTTATCTCCTCCACTAAAAACAAAGTGGAAATATACTCCCGAGCATGCATGCCACCATCAATAATGATTTGCGGCCCCTCATAACTGCCCACATGAAAAGCATAAATAGGCTGATTAAGAGTGCTGTGCCCAATTAAAAAATACTCCACTCCGGACAACTCTTTTAATTGCTCGATTTTTTCCCACAACTCGCTAAATGTCATTTTTACCTCACAAAAACACAACCGCAGACTTCCACCGCCACTCGGGTTTCATTTACCTAAATTTATGCTAAACCAACATTTTTTGTGACACTAAAAAGATATTTACGACACCAAAAAGATATTTACGACACCAAAAAGATATTTACG
>CAYJCT010000090.1:0-4948 GCA_964368745.1 uncultured Christensenella sp.
TTCTATAATTTTCTATCTATATCTCACTTCTATATGTCACTTTCCATTTTTCTCATCACTAATTTTCTTGCTAGTTAATTTCTAGTGTTTTGTATATTATAATTATTCGTTTTATTTCAACTTTACATTTCATATTTTTATTTTATCATCTTTTTTTAACAAGACTCACTTTATATTTTCACTTTAAATTTTTTTACATATCGAAACATAAAAAAACAATTTTTATTGCAAATAAAAAAGGAAAAAACATGGACGCACACAACAGTTTTTTAACAAAAGTATTAATTGCGCACCGCGGTGTGCACGGAATAAACTTCCCTGAAAATTCTCTAGCCGCATTTAAAAGAGCAATGGATTATGGCTTTGCAATTGAACTAGATGTGCACATGCTCCACGACGGCACACTGGTGGTTATTCACGACGACATATTGGATCGCACCACCAACCGAAAAGGTCGCGTGTTTGATTTGAAAAAAAGCCAACTAAAAACCACTTACCTTGAAAACACAACCGAAACACTTCCCACTCTAAAACAAGTGCTAACACTAGTCAACGGTCGCGTGCCGCTGCTGGTGGAAATAAAAAATAACGGCAAAAGCGGACCCGTGGAAGAGGCAATTTATCAGATGCTGAAAAACTATGACGGCGAATATGCTGTGCAAAGTTTCAACCCCTTTTCACTAAAGTGGTTTGCCGTGAATGCGCCCGAGGTGCTTCGCGGTCAACTTAGTGGCTACTTCAAAAAAGAAAAACAACTCAGCCCCATAAAAAGATACATTCTTCGCAGCATGGTGCTAAACAAGCGCGTGAGCCGTCCTCATTTTTTGTCTTATGACTATAAATATTTGCCTAATAAATACACCAGAAAATTTGCCGACATTCCCGTTCTTGCCTACACTATAACAAAACAATCAACTTTTAATCGCGTAAAAAAATATGCTCATAGCATTATTTTTGACAAATTTGTTCCCATGCACCAAGGCGCAGTTACCACCACAATTGTGCGAAAAAGCAAGGCAATTAAATACAAGAAATTTTAACAGTAAAACACTTTTGTTGATAAATTTTATTTTGTAAAAAAAAGTTTTTTGAAAATAAAAAACTTTTTTTCTTAACCATAAAACTGCCACCGTTCACAAAATATAAAAATTAAATACTGAACAAAATTTGATGATTTTTTATTGGCCAATTTGTTGATTTTTTATTGTCAAATTTTATTGATTATTTGTTGGCCAATTTGTTGATTTTTTGTTGGTCAGTTGGTTGATTTTTTGTCGTCACATTTTATGATTTTTTGTTATTCAGTTGGTTTATCTCTTATTGTCCAAAATGATTAATACAATCCATTGACTTGTCTGGTAGATTTTTAATCACACATTATTATTGGAACAATCAAAATTAAATTTTATTTTCAAAATATCTAACCAGCGCACGCTGAGCATTTTCTGTTTTGGCATACATTATCCACCGGATTTGTGCAATGTTTTTGCAGTTTCCGCTTTCATCTTTTTCGATTGCCAAATCCACTTTGTCGCCATCGCTGAGACGCGCATGGATGGGAGATTTCATAGGCGAATCGTTTAGGTATGCATGCTTGCAGGCAAATCCAAAATCTTTGTGAATCCTAAATGCAAAATCAAGCACGGTGGAATTATCGGGCAGGCTAATAATCTCGCCCGACTTGGTACGGATTTGGATGTATTTATCCGACACACCGCTGTCGCCCTCGTCCATATAACTTAAATCCACACCCGCTGTGGTTCCGTTTCTGAACACCAAATACGATTTTGTGTTGAAAATAAAAAGTTGAAATTTATTGCGCGCATTGTCGCTCACCAAAATATATGGGCTGCCCGACATCTCATCGAAACCGTAACCGTTTATTTTAATTATCTTTTTTGTTGTGTCGTCAATCAGAAAATTTATCACAAAATTACGCAACACTTTTTCATCTAATTTATTTTTAAAAACCACAAAAATTTTTGTAACTGCAAATTTGTTAAGGAAACTTTGTTTAATTTCTTTAATGGTTTTCACATTCATAACATCTTTAATGGCGCTAAAAGTTTCGTGTTCAGTGAAGGGCACAATTTTAACATTGCTAATTTCCAAATTGGCTTTCTTTTTTGTTACATATTTGTTCAAATGCAAACTCAAATTGTTTTTCAGTCTTTCAAACGCAATCTCATTGTAGTCAAAATATTTGTCATAGGTCAACTGATAACTTTTCAAACTTTCAAAATGCTGAATTTTAAAACACTCGTTGGAAATCTTTATCAAAAACTCGTTTGCCTGCAAAATCTTCATAACAGGCACCAGCCAGTTTTCAGTGTCGCGCACCTTTTCCATTTGCTTATACCGCGGAAAAGATTCAATGGTTTGCAGGTTGTGCAACCTGTCGCCAAATTTAATGTAAAAGGCATATAAATTTTCTTTTCCAATGGCAATCAACTTTTGATAGGCTTTCAAATCTTCCAGCATTTTTGCCTGAGATTGATCTTCACCCTCTTCCAGTTTAATCTCAATCGCAGTCACCGCGTCCACAATTTTTGCCACACTTTTATTAAAGTTTTCCTCCACATCTTCTATGGTATACTCACAGTCTTCCACCACATCATGCAGCAGTGCCGACGCTATAACATTCGTGTCAAAATCCATGCGCTCAAGAATGGACGAAACCTCCACGGGATGCGAAATATAAGGCGCGCCTCCCTTTCTGGTTTGCCCCTCGTGAAGTTTTTTTGCCAGCGCATAAGCCTTTTCCACAATGCTGATATCCAGCGCACGCTTTTCTTTTAAGCGGTTTAACATATTTTCGAAGTTTGTGTCATAATTCAACTTGTTTTCTTCCATTAATATTCTTCACCTTTAATAATTCTGTAATAGTCGTCATCTTCCTTGTTAGAAACTTTGGCAAATCTAAACATATTTGCGTCTATTAAATCTATCAAAATACTATTCAAACTATTCTCAAATATCTTTTTCTTTTGAAATTCTGTTAGATTTTCTTTTAGATTCATGTCGTTGATATACAAATTTTTAAACAGCGAAATTAGTTGCTCGGCCTCAATTTCCACATTCACATCCGTCACCCCCAACGACAGCAAATTATATATTTCACCGTCAGGAATTTTTAGAATTGAACGCGACAAAATAATGAACTGTATGCAGGGCATGTGCTCTCTTCCGCGAGACACTGAGTTAGAAGTTCCCAGCCCGCCCACATAAGTTTTGTTGCTAGGCGGATTGTTTAAAATTATTATGCACTGGTCCGCCAACTCATTGCTTTTGATATAGATAAAAATTTGACCATCCCCCAGTTCAATTGAACCCACATAAAACTGAGAATGATCGCTATGCACCGCTTCTTTTTCACTTTTTTCTGTGGAATCTAACACTTCTTTTAAATTTTCTGCTTCGTCGCGATATTTAATAAAGTTGCAAAACACCTTTAAGTTTCCCTTTCCCGACCTAACAATGCTCATAACTCCGTACTTTAGCGTACTTTTAGAATAGGCGCTCACCTTTCCTTTATATTCACTCGAGTTATAAAAATAAAGCAGATAAGTGCCCTCAAACTTGTCGAGTTTTGCATTCACTCCAACGGGGGCTTTCACATCTGACGCCTTTTCATTTCTCAAATCACGAAACAACATGTCGTCCACCGAAACTTTAAAAACCTTTTTCAACTCCATCAAAAACTGTACGGACGGCACCGTTAAATTTTTAACATAGTTGTTGACACTTGCAGTCGACAGCCTTGTGAGCGTGCTCAACTTTTTTTGATTGATATTATGCGTATCCATCAAGTGTTTTAGGTTGTTATTAAAAAGCGTAAAATCATTAACAATCATCTTTTTTTTCTCCTACTTAAACAAAGTATTAATAAGCCCATTTTATCATAAAAGTAAATCGAATACAATAAAATAAACCGTTATTCATTAAAATAAATCCCATGTCATAAATAATAAACTTGTTGCAATAAATTGACAAATTTTCCCAGTTTGTATAAAATACAAAAAAGTAGGTGGATAAATTATGAATATAGTTGCATTAATGTATGATTTCGACAAAACTCTTTCGCCTGATTTTGTTCAGGAAGTTGAATTGTTTGAAAAGTTGGGCGTCACTCCTGATGAGTTTTGGCAACAAAACAAAGAATTTTTATTAAAACACAAAATCGACAAAATGGGATATCTCTATTCCATTTTAAAACTTGCGCGTGAGAAAAACATCCCACTCACCCGTGAATTTTTGCACTCGTGCGGAAAGAAGGTTAGGTTTTACGACGGCGTGGAAGACTGGTTTTTGCGCATAGACAAATTTGCAAAAAATCTGGGTATAACACTGGAACACTACATCATCAGCAGTGGAAATACAGAGATTTTGGAAGGCACGAAAATAGCCCAGCATTTTAAAAAAATTTATGCCTGTACCTACGCTTTCGACGATAACGGCGAGGCTTTTTGGCCGGGTAGTTTAGTGGACTACACTTCAAAAACACAATATATGTTTCGCATTAAAAAGCGAAAACTCGACCCCTTTGCACCCGATAGCGACATCAATAGCAAATCTTTTTCCAAAAAAATCATTCCCTACTCCCAAATGATTTACATAGGCGACGGCGAAACCGACATTCCTTGCATGAAAATAATTAAAGACAAGGGCGGCACCAGCCTTTGCATTTACGAAAAAAATGAAAAGTCCAAAAACAACGCCGCAAAGATTTTTCGGGATGGGCGGGTCAACCACATCGCTCTTGCAAACTACACTGAGGGCAGTCAGATTGACCGCATCATAAAAGAAACACTTATAAATGTTGCAAACAACTTGAAAAAATAGCACCCAACTTCAATATCACAAATTGAATATTAATGGTAACACATACAATTTCTTCAGTAATATAATTGCATCAACATCATTGACACCATTAATTACACCATAAACA
>CAYJCT010000091.1:0-4845 GCA_964368745.1 uncultured Christensenella sp.
GTAAGAATGTAGTAAGGTGTCGCAAATTTTTTGATGCTAATTTTTATAGCTTTACTGCATAAATAAAAAACAAGACTAAATTTAATAAAAATATAACAAAAAAACAATTTATAAAAAACCTCTTGCCACGCTTTTTTAACCAAGTTTAAATTTGGTTTTTTGTGGAGATTTTAAATGTTAAAAATTGAAGGACTATATAAAAAATATAAAAACTTATGTTTAAACACTATAAAGAATTATTAAAAAGGAAAGAAAAATTGAAAGAATTTGTTCACTTACATTTGCATACAGAATTTAGTTTGCTTGACGGCGCGACGCGAATAAAAAAAATGGTTAAGGTTTGCAAGGAGTATGGCATGCCTGCGGTTGCTATGACTGACCACGGAAATATGTATGGCGCAATTGCTTTTTATGACGCGTGCAATAAGGTCGGCATAAAGCCAATTATTGGTTGTGAGTTTTATGTTTGCGATGACCACAAAAATAAAAACGGCAGAAGTAAATATTCTCATCTTGTGTTGCTGGCAAAAAATGAAACGGGTTACATAAATCTTTGCAAACTAAACACTGTGTCTTTTAAGGACGGTTTTTATTACAAACCGCGCATCGATTTAAACTTGCTAAAAGAACATTCCGAAGGACTGGTTTGTTTAAGCGCCTGCATCGCTGGCGACATTCCGCAAGCGATACTTCGTCGCGAGTATGACGAAGCGAAAAACCTTGTGGTGTGGTTTAAATCGGTTTTTGGAGACGATTTTTATCTTGAATTACAAAATCATTTTTTGGAAGAGCAGGTAGAAATAAACCAAAAGTTGCGCGAATACTCTAAAAAATTTAATGTGAAATTAGTGGCAACAAATGATGTGCATTATATTTACCGTGAAGACTCTGAAATGCAAGATGTGCTAATGTGTGTGCAGATGCAAAAAACTGTGGATGATCCCGATAGGCTAAAATTTCCTAACGACGAGTTCTATTTAAAGACATACGACGAGATGGCAGAGATTTTTCCTAGCGACACTGAAGCGCTTGATAACACTCTGGAAATTGCAAATAAGTGCAATTTTGATTTTGTGTTTGGGCATTATTTATTTCCTCCATATAAGCCGGAAGATGGCTCAACACCAAATGAGTTCATGAAAAAAATTATTGATGAAGGTTTGATTTTTAGGTACGGAAAAGTCACCGAAAAAATAAAAAAGCGGGCAAAGGAAGAGTTTGACCTCATCAAAAAACAAGGTTTTGTGGAATACTTTTTGGTGGTTTGGGACTACATCAAGGAAGCACGAAGAATGGGCATTCCTGTGGGACCGGGCAGGGGCAGTGGCGCGGGAAGTGTGGTTGCTTATGCTATGAGAATAACCGACATTGATCCGTTGAAATACGATTTGCTGTTCGAGAGGTTCATACACAACGAAAGAGTTTCTGCACCCGACTTCGATGTGGATTTTGCCGACTATAGACGAGAAGAAGTTATTGATTATGTGAAACAAAAATACACCGAAGATCGCGTTGTAAAAATTGCAACCTTTGGCACCATGGCTGCAAAAAACGCAATAAAGGATGTGGGGCGCGTGTTGAGAGTGCCTTATTCTGTTACCGATAAACTCACAAAAGCCTTTCCCGATAGAATGCCAAAACCCGAAGCCATCAAAAAGATTTTTGGGTTGCATGTTGCAAAAGAGGGCGATAAGGATTATGGAATCGATCATTCTGTGGCAGAACTTGTGGAGATGTACAATTCTGACGAGTCCATAAAAAAGGTGGTGGACCTTGCAATTAAATTGGAAGACATGCCGCGTCAGGTTTCCACGCACGCGTGCGGAGTTGTTATTGGCGCGGATGCGCTTGACAAATTTATGCCGTTGAGCAGAAACGGCGATGATATCACCACGCAATACAACATGGTGGATATTGAGAGACTGGGGCACTTGAAAATGGACTTTTTGGGTCTTAGAAACTTGAGTGATATTGAGCGGGCTATTGGCTACATAAAAGAAAATCATGGTGTGGAAATAAATTTTGATAAGTGCAATTACGACGATCCGGAAGTGTTTAAACTCATTTCCACTGGCAACACCAAAGCCATATTCCAAATTGAAAGCACAGGTTTTCAAAAGTTTATGCGTGAGTTGCAACCCACCGTTATTGAAGATATCATTGCAGGTGTGTCGCTCTATCGTCCGGGTCCTATGGACTCCATTCCAAGATATGTGAAAAACAAACACCATCCCGATCAGGTGGTTTATGACCATCCCATTTTAAAACCAATTTTGGATGTCACCTATGGCTGTATTGTGTATCAGGAGCAGGTGATGAAAATTGTGCAGGACATGGCGGGCTACACGCTGGGTCAGGCCGACATGGTGCGTCGTATGATGGGCAAGAAAAAACTGGACGCCATGCGCGCAGAAAAACAAGTTTTTATTTATGGAAAACCTGCCGAGGGCAATCGACCTGCAATTGATGGCGCGATAAAAAGAGGGGTGGATGAAGCAACTGCAACAAAAATCTGGGAACAGATGGAGTCGTTTGCAAGTTACGCCTTTAACAAATCCCACGCCGCAGCATACAGTTTGATAACCTATCAAACGGCGTATTTAAAAAGATATTATAAACCAGAGTTTTTAACAAGCGTGCTAAACAACAGAATAACCAATGCTGACGAAGTAAAAAACTATGTGACTTATGCAAAGGAAGAAAAAATCGATGTGCTGCCTCCCGACATCAACAAAAGCAAAACCTATTTTTCAGTGGATGACGGAAAAATTAGGTTTGGTTTGGCGGCGCTGAAAAATGTGGGCATAAATGTTGTTGAACTTATAATTTCTGAGCGCGAGCGCGGCGGCGACTACAAAGACATGGAAGATTTTGTGTCACGCCTTGACAACACTGCGCTTAACAAACGCTGTATTGAAAGCATGATTCTGAGCGGCGCGTTTGACAATTTTAATGCATACCGCTCGCAACTTATGAGGGTTTATCCCTTTATAATCGACCGTGTGCTAGAAACTAGAAAAAAGCAAATGTCAGGTCAAATAGGGTTGTTTGACAGTCTGCTTAAAGAACATGTGTGCAATACCACTGCTTTGCCAGACATTCCTGAATACGATGAGCAAGTTAAGTTAAAACTAGAAAAAGAGGTGGTGGGCGTTTATGTAAGCGGACATCCACTTAGCAAGTATATAGACAAATTTAGCGAATTTTCTTTTAACTCGCAAATGCTTGTTGTGGAGCAAAACGATGATGTGATGGAAGAGGAAGATGAAGTTGTCTACGATAATTTAAAAGACCAAATGCAAGTGACTTGTGGCGGAATTGTTGCAGATGTGAAAAAACTGCTAACAAAACACGGCAACAAGGAAATGGCTTTTGCAAGAGTGGAAGATTTTTATGGTAACTTTGATATAACACTATTTCCACAAGTTTATGCAAAATTCAAAAATGTGCTTGTGGAAGACAGTCTTGTGAAAATTTCTGGAAAACTTAGCCTTAGAGTGGGCGAGAGTCCCAGCATTTTGGTGGACAAAATGGAACCGTGGGAAAACGGCGAGAGTGAAATTTCAACAGATTGCAAAACACTATATTTAAAATTTGACACAACAAACAAGACTTTATATAATAATGTATTAGAGATACTTTCTGTTTACAAAGGGCGATCCAAGGTAGTTATTAAGTGCGAAGTGAAAAATGTACCTTTCCGCTGTTCGCTTTGCGTCGATGTGGACAGTAAGTTGGAACTGGAATTATTAACACATTTGAAAAAAGAAAACATAGTAATAAAATAATGAGGTGTAGAATGAAAACAATCGCAATTTTGTGTAGTGGTGGAGATAGTCAGGGAATGAACGCGTGCATTAAAGCATTTGTCAACACTTGCACCTCACACGATATTGTTCCACTGGGTATTCGTCGTGGGTATCAGGGGCTTGTGGAAAATGACATGATTTTTCTAGATAGAAGAAGCGTGGAAAACATTGAGATGTTGGGCGGCACTATTTTAAAAGTTAGTAGAAGCGAAGAGTTTAAAACTCCCGCAGGCATTGAAAAATCGGTTAGGAATTTGAAAAAAAACAATGTGGATGCACTTGTGGTGTTGGGCGGAAATGGCTCCTATCAGGGTGTGTTGAACCTAATTGCAAAAGATGTGAAAGTAATTGCAATCCCAGCCACAATTGATAATGATTTGTTTTATACCGACAGGTGCATGGGGTTTGACAGCGCGGTGAACAACGCCGTAAATTCTGTGGATAACATTATGCAAACCATTACTGCTAATGACCGCGGAATGATTGTGCGTGCCATGGGCAGAAACTGTGGAGATATTGCACTTTTTACTGCTGTTAGCGTTTGTGCGCACTCGCTTGCTACCAAGGAATTGGGCACCACCATTGACGATATTGTTGAAGATGTTAAGTTTTGTTTAGACAACGGAGTTAAAAGTCCGCTTGTGGTGCTGAGCGAAAATTTGGATTATGGGCTACCAGAAGTTGAACATGCAATAAAAAGGGATTTAAAAATTGACACTCGCAGTGCTGAACTGGGATACATCCAAAGGGGTGGCTCGCCCAGCGTGAACGACCGATTGCTGGCTATTCAATTTGGTATCCTTTCGGTTTCCCTGCTTATGCAAGGCAGACATGGTTTGGCGCTGGGGATTGACGATGAAAAAATCTTTTCCATGCCAGTGGAAAATGCAGTGAATGTGCCACAAAAATTTGACTTGGAACTCTATGAATCTCTGCGCACTCTTCATAATTTAAGCATCTAATTATAGTTAGATAAATATTTTGAAAAAAACTATCTAAAAAAATATTTTTAGTAACGAACTAATGTATTATAAAA
>CAYJCT010000092.1:0-4841 GCA_964368745.1 uncultured Christensenella sp.
TTATTTACAAATATAATTGTATTTTTTTCCAATCGACAAGGTTTTTTATTTTTTTTAAGATTTGCGATAAAATATGTCAAACTCCACAAAGTGCGTTGTGCCAATAATTTCGATGCGCACAATGATGAACACGCCTTTTCCTGATTCAACTCCGCTGTCGTCAATGAACAGTGTGCCTAAACCTTGGTTGGTTATTTGTGCAATGGATTGGTTGCCAATAACGGTGTATGCAAGTTGAAAATAGTTGTAGTCGTCGTTTGTTATAACCACATAGTCTATTAAATCTATAGAGTTTTCATTTATGCGCAGTTGGTTGTTGCTAAGTTCCAAAATGGTTAGAGGGTGGTCACCGCTCACAATTAAAGTGGTGGAGGCTTCCACTCCGTTGTCCGCCGTGCAGGTGACAATGGCAGTTCCTTCACCCAGCGCCACAATGTTTCCTGAAATTGGGTTTATGGTGGCAACGCTTGTGTCGTCAATGCTCCAAATCAGCAAGTTGTTCACTGCAGTGTCGGGTTTAATGGTGTAGGTAATTTTGCCCATAGAACCTAGCGTTAAGATGAACTGGTCGGGCAGAAGAATTTTTTCCACGTCGTCGGAAAACACTCGGACTTCTATCACTGATTTAATGGACGGGTTGTCGTTTGACACCACTGTGATAAGCGAGTTTCCATATTTCTGACCTTTAACCACGCCGGATTTTGAAATGGTGCAAAATTCAAGCGATGCGTGTTGGTTGATAAAAGACACTGTTTTGTTGCTGGCAAGTTCGGGCATAACCTTTATGTTTAGCGTGATTTCTTCGCCCACATCAAGAGTTATTATATTTTTTTCCAGTTCTTCATCAAGGTCATCCAAAAATAGTATTTCAGTAACAGGAATGTGCACGTATTGAGAAATTATTCTGCCAGCAAACGATATAACAATCATAAGAAAGATGGGCAATATTAATAATATTAAAGCTACGGTCTTTTTCATATTACCACTCCAACCTATCGTATTTGTAGGAAATTCTTAAATATAGTATGCGAGCACGTCTTGCAACCAATGCACTTGCAAGCGTGATAAGAATCAGCCACGGAAAAAACATATTTTTGGAACCTGCAAAAAATGTGATAAACACCGCACTCATCAGAGAAAGTGATAGCCCGCGAAGAATGCTGAGGGTGGTGTTTTTATTTAGTTGTGTTACTTCGTTGCTGTCGTACCAATCAAGCGTGGGATTTTTTAGGTCGAACTCAAAACTTATCAGTATGTGCGCAATTGAAATTAGTGACACCACAGTGTAGGTTAAAAGCACGGTGGAAATTGGCAGGTAGAAAGCGCTTATTATGGTTGTTAGAACAAGGGCGCCCATAGTGAAAATCATGTTAAAAGTCAGTTTTGCCAGCGACTGAGTATAGTAGTTCACGGGCATGGTTTTCATCAAATAAAAGTTGCCGCCCTCACGCGACAGTGCGGTGGCAGAAACCACGTTAGACAGCGTTGCCATAATGCTCACAATCAGCAAGTGCGCCGCAGCAACCAGTGTCACGCCTGTTTGGCTTACCACCAAAGTTAGCAACAATTGGTCGTAGGCAAACACGATTATTGGCATCAAAAAGGTGAATATAAAATATTGAAAAATATAGTTGGGCGAGCGTAGCACGGTTAGTATTTCTTTTTTTAACAAACTAATAAATGCGTGTTCTTTTTTGAAAACTTTTTGTTTTTTGGTTTCTTTTGTGCTAGTTTCTATCATACTTTTAAAGTAGAAAGGTTTTATGATTAGCGAACCCAGTGTGAAAAGAGTGAAACATATTGCTAAAAAAATTGCCACCCAATAAATTTTGCTAATAACAATCATAGACAACGCCAGTTGGATGTAGATAAAGGTATTTTTGCTCCAGTTTGCGATGCCTTTATTTATGTTTATAACCATTTCAATTTGCTTTGAAGTGATGTTGAACGCGCCAATGGCGTCGATTAGAAAGGTGGTATACGCCCAAAGTAGCAGACAAACCAGCCCCAGTATTAACATAATGGAAACTATTAAATGATTTTTTAAAAATTTTAAAATAGTGACCGACGGGATTGCCAGCACAAACGCCAGCGACAAAGGAAGCAGGGGAAGCAAAAACAACATTACAGGAATCATAATGTAAAAAAGCGCGCTACTAAGTCCGAAAAATCCAAGGCAAAGCAGCAGCGGAATGGTGTAGAAAGAACTAACTATTACTTCCTGAACATAAATCAACATTATTTTTGAAAGAAATAAATTATTGGGAGTAACGGGCATACAAAGCAGCAGTTCGTTGTCGCGGCTCAAAAACAGTTCGGTCACAACGTGTCCGATTGCAAAAAACAAACTTAGCATCTGAATGCAAAGCAGCACGATGGAAAGAATATTTTCGTCCACAATTATGCCCAGCGACATAATTTTGTTTAAAAACATAAAGCAACCAAGGGTGATGGCAGCAAGTAGCGTCAAATATTTTGTGATTGTCCATAACCACTTTTTTATATCTTTTACTTTAAAGATGTCGTACTTTTCGTCAATTTGCAAACGAAAAAGTTTTAGCACTGCACTCAAAAAGTATCCTCCGTTTTAGTCTTGGTTGTAAATTTCTTTCATAAATATTTCTTCTAATGTCTGTTTTTCTTTTTTTAGTTTTTTGATGTCGATAACGCGAATAAGTTTTCCTTTTTTAATAATTGCGCATCTGTCGCACAGATTTTCCACCACATCTAATATGTGGGAACTAAAAAAAACAGTGTTGCCTGCGTCGGCGTGGTCGCGCATAACTTTTTTTAATTGGTAGGTGCTTTGCGGGTCAAGCCCTGTTAGCGGTTCGTCCAGCACCCAAAGTTTTGGGTTGTGCACTAATGCTGAAATAACCGAGATTTTTTGTTTCATACCGTGAGAGTAACTTTTGATAGGATTATCAAAAGCGTGTTCCAGTTTGAAAATTTTCACATATTTTTCACTGCGCTCCACCATATCTTTTAGCGGAACATTGTAAAGGTTTGCGATGTGGTTCACATATTCTCTGCCTGTCAGTCGCTCATACACTGCGTGGTTGTCCGACACGTACCCGATTTGTGATTTTGCTTTTAGCGGGTCTTTTTTTAGGTCCACTCCGCAAATTTCAATGGTGCCCGATTCATAGGGAAGTACACCTATCAAACTTTTAATCGTGGTGCTTTTTCCGCTGCCGTTGGGTCCCAAAAAACCAAAAACTTCTCCCTGATTTAGTTCCAGGCTTAAGTTGTTTACCGCGTAGGTTTTTGCGGTGCCATATTTTTTATAGAGGTTGGTTATTTTTAACATTATGTTGTGATCTCCTTATGAGAATTTTTTGTTTTTTTGGTTTGCACTTTTATTTGTCTTAAGTTCAGTGCCACTGCGCGTAGTTCATCTCTGTCATCTGCCAGTTTATAAAACTGCAGAATCACGAAATAAAACAGCACACAAAACATTAAAAACCCTAAAAAGATGGCAAGTTGGAAAACGGGGTATAGTTCAAACCGCCCCCATGTTAAGTGAATGGCGCTCGTCCACGACAAAAATGGGAAGATGCTTAGAATCATATCGAGGTCAAAGATATAGAAAAAGTTGACCGTGGAGCCCGTCGAGTCGGAGTAGCCGTTTAGGATAGTGCCTGAAATGGAGCAGACCAAAAAGTAGATAATAAATCCAACAGCCACATGTTTTAGCGCGTTTAGTTTAATGCGTGGGAAAATTTTTAGCGCAGCCATCACGCAGGGAATGATTAGCACATAACTGTGTTCAATCATGAAATGCACGCTCCAAAAACTGGTAAGGTTGTGGTCCATATCGGGAAGTGACATTGCGATGATTGTGCCCACCACATTTGCGATGAAGGAAAAGTTGAAAAGGTGTTTGGACTTAAACACGATTGCGATGAGATATAGATATGCGCCCAGATTGCAGAGTTGGATGGGAATTCTTGACAGCGGAAAGCCCATAAGATAGATGGAGTTGTAGTGCATAAACAAAAACAGCGACAGGTAAACGCAAACCATATATCTGATTTTGTAGGGTCGAAACCTAAATATTAGATAGATGGCAAAACCCAGCGCCAAAGTGTAGAGAATCCAAATAATGCTCACAATATTAAAAGAGCCAATGCGATATTCCGTGTAGCCCATAAGCGATTGCGGAAGATAAACGGGCACTAGTTGCAACACAACTATGGGAAGCCAAATGGCAAATGTTTTCCACTCGCGTTTGTTTTTATAGTCGAATTTGTGTTTTAAAATGAAGCGCAAAATCAGCGGAATTAGCAGCATCATTATTAGTTCTATGGAAAAAAATGCGTGGGTTACGCAAAATGAAATTTTGTAGCCTCTGCCAGTTGGGTCGAGAAAATAATTTATAAATGAACTGTATTGCAGGGTGCACAGTATGGCAATCGGCAAACAAAAATAAACGGCAACATTTCTGAAAAATCTGTTGTCAAAAAACACCGCCATAGTTAGCACGATGTAAGAAATATATTGACCCCATCTAAGCAAACTTTGAAAAACATCTGTTTTGTTGTAAAGCGTGCCGCTATAGTAGCCGTAGTTTATAACCCAAATAAAACCGTCGTTCAAAAACAGCCTCATAAATGCCCAGATAAAAAAAGTTAGTGCAATAGTTTTTAGGAGGATGTCTATTTTTTGGGGCGCTTTTCTATATACAAAATAAAGCACTAAAAATATTAAAATGGTGACTGCAAACACAAATAACTGGTTCAAAACTGTTTCCTTAAGATTTTTATGGTGAAAAGTTTATTGTTGTTTTTTTCATTATTCATTAATTTTAAAATTGATTTTTCATTTAACTTGTTTAATTC
>CAYJCT010000093.1:0-4819 GCA_964368745.1 uncultured Christensenella sp.
GAGATAGGGTTCAATAAAAACTTTTTTAGATATATTTTTTTTATATATATTATTTAAAAAATATACCAATAAAGTATTGAATGATATTTGTTTAGCATCAGTATGAAATGATATTTGTTCTCATTACGACTTTATCCATTTTAAGTCATTAGATATGAGTTTTTACAATAATATTTAATTTTTTTAAAAAAAATCAGGAGCGAAAAATATGATTAAATTTGGGCCGGCTGGAAACGATATTAGTTTTTATGAGCAGGGGTATAAGAGCACTGTTGAAGCGGCAAAATGGCTGGAGGAAATAGGGCTTTGTGCCTATGAATATTCTTTTGGCAGAGGAATTTTGCTGTCTGACGACACTGCAATTGCAATTGGCGAGCGCATGAAAGAGCACGGAATTTCGGTTAGTGTTCACGCTCCATACTACATAAATTTTGCAACACCCACCGACGAAATGGCTGAAAAAAGTTATGATTATGTGCTTAGAAGTGCTCACAAAGTTAAAATTATGGGTGGCAACCGCGTTGTTGTTCATCCTGCAAGTTTAGGAAAAAGCGATCGCGTAACCGCTGTGGAACTAACAAAAAAACGGCTTACAACTTTGGCTGAAAGGCTAAAAGAAGCAGGATTATCTGATGTTTTTATTTGCTTAGAAACAATGGGAAAACAAGCGCAAATCGGCACTTACGAAGAAGTTGTTGACTTTTGCACAATTTCGCCGTCCTTTATTCCCACATTTGATTTTGGGCACATCAATGCACTCACTGGTGGTTCGCTAAAAACAGAAGAAGATTTTGAAAAAATATTTAATCATTGCATCGATATTTTGGGATACGAAAAAACAAAAATATGTCACATCCATTTTAGCAAAATTGAGTTTGGTGCAAAAGGTGAAATTCGCCACCTAACTTTTGAAGACGAAATATATGGACCCGACTTTTTGCCGCTTGCAAAAGTGATAAAAAAATTGGGTTTAACTCCTACAATCATTTGCGAATCCAAAGAAATTATGGCAAAAGACGCACTGGACATGAAAAATATTTTTTATAACTTGGATTAAGATATTTTTGTTGCTCTTAGCAACTGCAAAATATAAATGAAATTATTGTATTCAGCGACTGCAAAATATAAATGAAATTATTATTTTTATTAACTGTGAATAATAAGTGAAAATTGTTATATTTTTAGTTATTCTATTAAATTTTGTTTTTATGACACAATTATTATGAGATTGATTGCAATTCATCTCATAATTTTTTTTGCACAAAAATATATATTTTAAAGTTCTTTTGGAGGGATGAAATGTTAAATAATATATTGCCACCACACATATATTCTTGTTTTAAAAACATCGCAATAAATAAAATAACAGAAATCCGCATTCGTGCACAAGAAAAAATTGTAGTGCACACCATGGATGGTTGCAAATATTTAAGTGCGGACGGTGTAACCGAAAACGCTGAGCGGGCAATGGAAGCAAAGCAAAGCGACATAACCTTTGTGCTAAAAAAAATCAGCAACAATTCTCTCTACACCATAAATGACCAGTTGATTAATGGGTATGTGAGCGTTAGTGGCGGTGTGCGAATTGGTGTTGCGGGCGAAATTGTGAGCACAAACGGGCACATAAAAACCATAAAAAATATCACTTCGCTAAACATCCGCATCCCACACGAAATAAAAAACTGTTCTCTAAGTACATATTTACATTTAGTCAAAGATAGCCGCGTGTTAAACACATTGATTTTGTCTCCCCCCGGGGCAGGAAAAACCACTTTTCTGCGTGATTTTGCCCACCAAATTGCCAAGCGTGAAAAGGGAAAAAACATTCTTGTGGTTGATGAGAGAGGGGAGATTTCTGGCATGAGTGACGGAATAAAACAACTGAGCATTGGAAATGTGGATGTGTATAGCAACTGTAAAAAAAGTTATGCTTTTGAAAATGGCATTCGCAGCATGAAACCCGATGTTATTGTGACCGACGAATTAAATTTGGGTAGCGATTTATTGGCGGTGGAGACTGCAATCACTAGCGGCGTGGGCGTGGTTGCCACCATGCATGCTAGCAGCATAAACGATTTGAGAAACAAAAAAGCCTTCAACGAACTCATTGCCAAAAAACTTTTCGATAGATTTGTGCTGCTTAGTTGCAACTTCGGACCGGGCACTATTGAAGGAGTTTACAACGAAAACTTAAGTTGTATATATTGCGGATGAGATATGTTGTTTTGATGTTGATATTTTTTTGTTTTGTGTTGATTGGTTTTGTTGTGGCTGGCGTTTTTAAAAGTAGAAAAATGTTTTTTGAGTCACTTATAAAGTTTTGCGATGTCTACTCTTCTGAAATAAAATTTTCCAAAAACAGTATTGTTAAAATCATTGACAGCAATATTGATTTGTTTGATGAAAATTTTAAGGCGTGCCTGCTAGATTTTGTCAACAATAAAGAACTAAAAGTGAACAATCTTACCAAAAATCAGATGTCACAAGTGAGAGAATTTTTTAATAATTTGGGCGAGTTGGATGTGAGTGGGGAACTGGAAAAAGTGAATCGGCAAAAAAGCATATTTTTTTATCAGTTTGAAAAAATGAAAGAAGATGTAGACAAAAAGGGGAATGTGTATTTCAAACTAATTTCAATTGCAGGAGTGCTGGTTACCATTTTATTGTTTTAAAGGTTAGGGTATGGAAAAATTGGGGTACGGAAAGGTTAGGGTACGGAAAAGTTGGGGTACGGAAAAGTTGGGAGTATGAAAAAGATGGGAGTATGGAAAAGGTGAGAGTATGGAAGTTGATATAATTTTAAAAATTGCAGCGATTGGCATACTTACTGCGGTGGTCAATCAAATTTTAAAACATGCAGGCAAAGATGAAATTGCAACTTTTGCAACTCTTGCGGGCGTCATAATCGTGCTGTTTATGGTTGTCAAAATGATAAGCGATTTATTTTCGCTTGTGATGTCGCTATTTTCCCTTTATTAGTGAGTGAATATGGATATTGTTAAACTTATTTCAATTGCAGTTATTGTGAGCGTCACAATTGTTATCACAAAACAAATAAAGCCCGAGTTATCGGTAGTTTTGGTTATTGCAGGTTCAGTTATTATGCTATCCTACATAATTTTAGGACTCACCGATGTGCTGGGTTTTTTTAATCAAATTATTGTTGCCAGCAAAATCAACACCGAACTTTTTGCAATAATAATAAAAATAATTGCCGCAGGCTATCTCATCGAATTTGCCTACGACATTTGCATCGACAGCGGAAACACAGCAATTGCCGACAAAGTGCTGTTGGGCGGAAAAGTGATAATTTTTATTATGAGTATGCCCATAATATCAGAACTTTTTTATGTAGTGATAAATTTGGTGGAAATGTGATGAAAAACAAATTAATATTTTCTCAATATTTTTTGGAGGAAAATTGACAAATTACAGCACAATGTTCAACAATTTAAAAGTAGATAAGAAAAATCGTGCACCAATGTCAAAAAAAACGCGATTGTTGTTGGTGATATTTTTGATAGTCATTGTTGTTGGAATACTGTTTTTTAACAACTTAAAAATTGTGGAAGTGGAAAGTCAGGACAGCATTGTCGACTCGCTCAACCAAAATATTTCCGAACAGTTAAAAGATTTAGATTTAGGCAACCTTGACGACGCACTTTCTGAACTGCAAGACTATAAAATTTTTGAAAACTCTTCTTTTTCCGAAAAAGTCACAAGTTTAATAAATGGCAAATATTTTGACGATTATAATGGGCTAATAAGCGTGATGCTCTCAGTAATAATCGGCAACTTCTCCAAAATTTTGCCCTTCATTTTGCTGATTATCGCAATAGCAGTCATCACTCAAATTTTGGATTCTTTTAAAAGCGAGCGGGTAAGCGATGGTGTGAGAGACATCATTCATTTTGTTTCGTTTTCGCTGGTAGTTCTTCTAATTGTGGCGCAGTTTAGAGACATTTTTGCCACAACAAACGCCACTCTTTCATCTGTAAAAAACCAAATGGATGCAATTTTTCCCGTTCTACTAACAATTTTAGTGGCTGTGGGAGGAGTGGTGAGTGTTTCCATTTTCAAACCCATGGTGGCAATTCTAACTCAAGGCGTAACAGTTTTGTTTAATGGCTTTATTTTCCCGTTGTTTGTGCTATCTTTTCTTTTTGTGGTGGTGGGAAATTTAACAAACACCGTTAAACTAAACAAATTTCAAGACCTAATCGGCAGTGTTTTTAAGTGGAGTGTGGGCATAATTTTCACAATATTTAGTGGTATCCTTTCCATTCAGGGCATATCTGCTGGAAAATACGACAAGGTTAGTGTGGTTGCCACTAAGTTCACGCTAAAAAGTTATGTTCCCATCATTGGCGGGTATCTTAGCGAAGGGCTGGATTTTATTTTGCTCAGTTCCATTTTAATAAAAAACGCGGTGGGTGTGGTGGGTTTGTTTTTGCTGCTTATAACAGTGTTGTCTCCCATACTTCAAATCCTAATTTTTAAATTATCTCTTCAATTAGTTGGCGCAGTTTTGGAACCCATTGGGGAGAGCAAAATTGGAAAATTTGCCACCGATTGCTCAAAAATTTTAATTTACCCAATAGTCATTATTTTGGCGGTTTCCTTTATGTATATTTTAAGTGTGGGGCTAATTATTTGCACCGCAAATGTGATTTAATGAAATTTCATGGAAAATAATATAAATTCCATGAAAAATAAAATAAAAATCAAAATAGAAATCAAAATAGAAAAATCACCCTACTAAAATTATTGAAATAACTTTATAAGCAAAATTACAATAAAAATAAATTCAAATTTAAAA
>CAYJCT010000094.1:0-4789 GCA_964368745.1 uncultured Christensenella sp.
ATCATGCAAAGTCTTAATAACTCTAAAATTAAGAGTGAGACCAATAGGTTCACTCTTAAATAGCGTTATTAAATCATCAAGTGAATTATATCACATAAAAAAGGAACAAATCAAGTATTTATTCCAAATAATAAGCATAGTTGGTTAAGTTTTTGGCAAAAACTCCCCAATTGGCGCGAAAACCAGATAAATCTTCAGCCAAAAGATATTTAAAGCAGGAAAATGAAATTATTAATTTAAACTTTTATGTAATCGCTTAATTTAAGAAAAATTTTGGCGGTGGCAACGGTGTCATTTAATGCACGATGCGCATTTTCTAAGGAAACATTAAGTGTTTCTGCCACAGTTTTTAATTTATAATTTTTCAGCCCCGGAATGTTTACGCGTGCTAGATACAGCGCATCAATTTGTTCGTTGTCAAACTTGTAACCCATAAGACGCGCGGTTTTGCTTATAAATTTATAATCAAAATCAATGTTGTAGGCAACCAGCACGCAGTTTTCGGCAAACTTGTAAAAATCGTGCATAACTTCTGTTATGGAGCGGGATTGCGCTACCATCTCGTCAGTAATGCCCGTTATGTTTGTGATTTCGGAAGAAATTTGTTTGGTGGGTTTTACAAGACAAGAAAAACTCTCCACAATTTTCCCCTGTTTTAGTTTTACCGCGCCTATCTCAATTATGTCTTCCACGCTGTAATCAATGCCAGTGGTTTCAACATCGAACACTACAAACTCATTATTCATAATAAATTGTGAATACTGCTCCTTCACCGCAAAAAAATTAGTTTGTTCTAACGAAACATAAGGCTCAGGTGACACATAAAGATAGTTTTTGTTAGCGCTCTTTTTTACTTGCTCTTCTTCCAATTGCGAAATTTCTGCAAGCGCGATGTTTTTAACTTTAAAGTTCACTCTTCCGTTTTCAATTTGAACATCGCCCAAAAGCGCCACAACATCGCCGTTTTGCAACTGTAATATTTTTTCCACATCCGCAGATTTTGGAAACATAACGCATCTGCAACTAACTAAATTGTCTAGCAGTTCAAAGGTAAAATAGTCTCTTTGAGTGGGGTTAGGTTTTTCTTTTTCGCGCTTGGGAGTGTATTTATTTTGCGTAATATAATTTACCGTTCCAGCCACACACACATTCTCTTTAGAAGTAGAAAAACTATCAATTGAAAAGGCTGTTTCTGCATTAATTTTACCCACAATATTTTCTGTTATTTTAATGCTTTTTAGTTTTATTTTATTTTCAATTTTGCCAGCATTCATAAATTCTTCCATTTTTCTCAATTTTTCTACCTGCAGTTGTTCGGTATTTATCAATGAAGCATGCGGCACAAAATTAAAATAAATGTCATCAAAAAAAATTGATGAAAAATAACTGTTAAAAACATTTTCAAAATTGTTGGCTTTTAAATATTCTATTTGACTGTCGAGTAACATTAAATCACACGAATATGCGTTTTCAACTTTATTAATCGATATATTTTCATCCATATTAATCTGAGAGTGCACGCTAAAATAGTTTGCTTTTAAAAAGTTGTTTAAATAGGTTTTTAACACATCGCTATCAAGATAATATTTTTTTGCTTTAACTTCCACAACCGACTGCAATTGCAGTTTTTGCGCAATTTTTGCAGCCAAAACTGTTTTGTGCTCAGGAGAAAAATCATCGTTTATGTAATGCACTCTAAAAACGACAATGTTTTCTTCTTTGTTAAAAACTACTTCATAGATTTTATAATTTAAACCTAGTAGATTGTTAAATTCTGCGTATTTATCAAACATATTTTTTCCTATTTTTTCTGTTGTAGAAAGTTATTAGCAAATCAAATGCCAAATATTTTACTTTTTTAATTGATTATATTAATAGATTTTATTGATTATCTTTATTAATTTACTGTAACTTTATTTATTAAATCACTTTAAACACAAATAGTTGGAGCAGGTCGACTATGATAATAAACGCAAACAGCACCATAATTCCATAGAAGTGAATTTTCGCCTCTATTTCGCGGTTTATTGGCTTTTTGCGTATCGCTTCAATCAGCACAAATACCACGCGTCCGCCGTCGAGTGCAGGAATAGGAAGTGCGTTGAAAACAGCCAAGTTTATTGCAATTATCGGGAAAAACAACAGTAAATTCAGCATGCTTATGGAAGACACTTTTGCAATGGCCTTAACGGTGGTAACTGGCCCTCCAATGTCGCGCAGGCCATACTGACCAATGATTAGTTTGCCCAAAATTTCCAAACATTCAACGCCTATTTCCACAGAAAATGGCACGCTCATTGCAACCGATTGGAAAAATCCGTATTTTATATTTTCCTGTCTCACACCCAACACAGATACGGTCTTTTCTTCACCGTCAACAGTTTGTGTGGTTTCATATTTTTCAACTATTAGGTCAATCAACTCTCCGTCGCGCTCCACCGTTAGTGTGAATTCCTCGCCCGCTTCAAAATTGTGGGTCAATCCAATTAGTCCGCCATTTAGATAAGTGGGTTTTGTGCCATCCACCTGCCTCACAATGTCGCCCGCTTGAATGTTTGTATTGATTGAACCCGCGTCCACTTCCATTATTTTTGGAATTGCGTTTCCCATAACCATAAGCAACGGAATTGCCACAATAACCGCCGACACAAAATTGAAAAGCACTCCGCCCAGCAACACAAATATGCGTTTCCACCACGCCTGTCTGTTGAACGCACCTTCGTTTTCGCTCTCTTCGTCTTCACCTTCAAATGCGCAATAACCTCCCAGTGGAATCCAGCGCCATGAAAAAATCTCGCCATTTTTTAGTTTTTTGCTTACTATGGCTTTTCCAAAACCAATGGAAAATTCGTTGATTTTGAACTTGAATATTTTACCGAAAAAGTAGTGACCCAGTTCGTGGATGACAATAAGCATCCCAAAAAGGATTAGCGCCACAACTATGAAAAATATTGAACTAAACAGCCCTAATAAACCTTGTAAAATAACGCTCATAAAAACTCCTAAAACAAGAAAAATATAGTGAAAATAAACATCACGGTAGCATTTACAATTAGCCCGTCAGCGCGGTCAAGCACGCCTCCGTGGCCGGGAAGATAGTTGCCCATGTCTTTGATGCCTGCTTTTCTTTTTATGGCACTCTCAAACAAATCTCCCACCTGCGTGAAAATTCCTGCAAGAGTTCCTAGTAATAAAATATGCCAAATTGTTCCGCCTAATGACTGAAAGTCAGAAACAAAAGATGGCAAACTGCTAAAAATTAAAAATAGAGAAATTGTGGAAATAATTGCAAAAACCAGCCCTCCAATTGCTCCCGATACAGTTTTTTTAGGGCTTATTTTAGGACATAGTTTTGGGCCCTTAAACAACATGCCAGTGAACATGGCAAAAGTGTCGACAAACATGGTAGATACAAAAATCAAAAGCAGCATAAACACAGAAAAAGAAGCCACGCTGGTTTCGATGGTGTTTTTAATGAAGAAAAACCTGTCCATATTGTTAAAAAACACAAGCGCCATAAAAAGTAGTGCAGGATAAATCATCACACTTAGAGCCACAAAACTTTTCTTTATTATATATGGATAGAACTTCGATGTAATTTTATTGTAGTTTATCTCTTTTTGGATGTCCGCTTTGAACACAATGTAGGAAAAGAAAATGGAAAAATAAAACAGCACAATTGCAGAAATAAAATAAATTAAATAAAAATTATAGTCGCGCTCCAAATGCAGCCCCATCGCAATTCCAATGTAGAGAACAATGGGAAAACTAACAGAAATCAAAGCAGAAAAACTTTTGCCGTTTTTGGAATATGCGTTGTTTAGTTCATAGCACGCCACACAGGCAATAAACACAACAAGCGCATCAAACACATAGTTGGTTAAAAATTTTGTTAAAAATGCAATTGCAACTAAAATAAAAATCAAAAATCCAGTAAAAAATCTTTTTTTCATAAGTTTATTCCTTTTCTTTTATGGCTCCAAATCTACGATTTCTCTTTTGGTATTCAGCCAGCGCTTCCATTAAACATTTTTTGTTAAACGCAGGCCAATAGATTTTTGGAAAATAATATTCCGAGTAAGCGCTTTGCCAAAGCATAAAATTGCTTATTCTTTGCTCTCCGCTGGTTCTAATTATGAAATCTGGGTCGGGTTGACCTTTTGTGTAGAGCGCGTTTGAGATATCTTCCGCGGAAACTTGTTTTTTGCCACTTGCAATCAAATTGTTCACCGCATACACAATTTCGTCGCGTCCGCCATAGTTTATACCAAGGTTTAGCACGCATTTTGTGTTGTGCTTTGTTCTCTCAAGCGCTTTTTCCAACTCTTCCACCAAGTCTTTTGGAAACCTAGCGTAATCTCCCATCACATTAAGCCTGATATAACTTTCTTCTTTGGAAAAATCAGACGCAACAAACTCACGAAACAGATCACACAAAAAATCCACTTCTTCTTTTGGCCTATTCCAGTTTTCGGTTGAAAAACCATAGATAGAAACATATTTTATTCCCAGTTTAAAGGTTTCGTCTACAATTTTTTGCAGATTTTTAAAACCTGCTTTGTGCCCCATAGAGCGTGATAGCCCTCTTTTTAATGCCCATCTGCCGTTGCCGTCAATGATGTATGCAATATGATTGGGAAGGTGATTAACAGTATTAATATTATCCAAAATTTAGTTCTCCTAATATTTTTTATGTAAACCCCAATCAATTAAAGAATGTATAAAAGTGTATAATTTTATTTAAAAAGCTTGTAAAATATTTATTTTTGAAAATCTGAAACACTTTATT
>CAYJCT010000095.1:0-4758 GCA_964368745.1 uncultured Christensenella sp.
CTTTTATACTTTGCTATATAAATTATTCTTAAGTTATTTAATCACATTTATAACACGCTCATTCTTCATCCCTACATCGACCTGAGTTGCGCACTTATCATAGAAATTGTGTTTGCCACTAAATCAAATGTGGAATATTTTCCCGTCAATTTTCCCATTGTGGCGCTGTAGTCATGCTTGAACGGTCGCAAATAATCTTCCACCGACATAACTTCGCCCAACAGCGCTCTTCTGATGTAATTCTCATCAGGCAACCCTCTCGACATTCTCATGGTGGAGCGGATTCTTTCATAATTTTCTTGCTTTTGTTGCAACTTTAAATTTTCTGCCTCTTCGAGTTTGCGCTGCTGTTCTTTTTCGTTTTGCTTTTTAATGTATTCTTTTTCATACATCTTGTCGCGCTCAACCATAATCTTGTCAACTTTTGCAAGTTCGTCATTGTTAAAAACTCTGTTTCCATTTTTCTTAACAAATCTGCCCTCATCATCAAAATCCATTGCCATAACTTCTTTTTGATGCTCGCGGAACAACCTGTCGTAGAACTTATTTTTCAAAAATAACTCTTTTTGCTCGTTTGTCATTGAATGTCTTGCAAGGGTGAGCGAATCGTCAAACACCAGCACTTCTTTTTCTATCGTTTCACCTATCACCACGGTTGCACCATCCATTTTTTGTTCTATCTGCTTTTCATACAATTTCCCATCTTTTAGATAACACTTGCTCACCCTACTAAGCACTCGTCCATTCAACACTTCTTGTTGAGCAATGCATTTATGAAAAGTGTACAACTGCTCTGCTGTTTCTACCATTTTTGCAGTGTCGTTATCAAGAGTGGCTTTTGCCACATCGTCGTAATAGGAAAACATGATGCTCTGAATTTTTCCATTGTCGCCTGCTATTGCATCATAGTGATTTGTTAGCGACTTTTTTTTATCGGACTCCGTTGCATAGTCAGTGGCTCCTGCTTTTCGAGACATATCCTCAAAAAAAGCCCCGCCTTCGTTCATTGCAACTTCAATTTGCTCTTTTTCTTTAAAATGGGTACGATATATTAGCGCATCTTGATTTGTTTTTTGCACTTTTTTCTTTTTTTCTGCATCCATCTTCTTCCTCCTAACAACAACTTTGTAACTGACACTTTAACTATAAATTGTAATTAAAACAATTTCCAAAACATTAACTGCAAATTTTACCTTGACTGTACTAAAACTAAAACTGAAAATTGTCTTTAATTTTTATAATGTGAGAAGTTATACTTTTTTGCTTTTTATTATTATAAATTATCTCAAAGTGTTGTTCTTTTTCATTATAACGCAGTGCGCGCGTTTTTTCAATATGTACCGTTATATTTGCGTGAAATTTTAAGATATTTTTAAAGTTGTTTCTAAACTTTTTTCATTTTTTTCTCAAACATGATAGTTGACAAGAATAAATTGTTAATTATTTTATAAATTAATTCACACTCAATTTGTAACTTAAAAGGCAAATAAAATATTTTTCATAAAACCCAAACATGACCTTCTTTAAAACCATTTTAATAACATTTCAAACACGCCTAAACTTTCAATAACATTTTAAACACGCCTAAACTTTATTATAAAACCATTTCAAAAATGTTTAGGTTAAAACTTGTATTTCTGCCAAAAACCTATCTGCCAGCAAAGCCTTTAAGAATTGCAATGATATCCTTAGTTTCTGCCTTACGCGCTTTTTCAGCACCAAACAAGTTGTTAAGAATTTGATCATAACTACTTTTAATTCTAGAGTCAATTTTAGAAACATCATCCATTGCCCCTTTAATCATTTCAGCATTTTTAGAAGAAATTGCTTTTTGAACTTGGTTTATCAAATCCTGTTTAAACTCTGTGCCTTTTAACCAATCTGCAACTGCTTTACCTAGGTTGCCACTTGCGCCTGCCACATCTCCACCAGCCGTAATTGTTGCAGACATATTTTTCATTGCGTCAGATAATTCCGAACTAATACCTTTTCCTGTAACTTGCGACATTGCCTGCAATTGATTTCTAAGATTTGCAACATTTGAGTTAAGATCACCCGATCCTGCGTCACCCTTTGCTGAACTTACAACTAGAGAAATCTGACCTGAAATATCGGCATTTAAGTTGTTAGTTTGCTGCATTTTCTTAACTTGTTCTTTGGCGCTCTCTACAGCAATTGGGTCTTTCACAAATTGCCTGTTTATAGATTCCAAACCTCGTTTTGCACTTCGCTCACCCGGGTCATACTCATAATCCGCTTTGGACTTAACATATCCTCCCCATTTTCCTCCCACTTTCGGGATATGTCTTTCAATCCATTCGCCCTGTGCCTTTTTTCTTTCGTTATATCTTATCAGTTTATGCTCTTTAACTTGACCATACATTTTTCCAATTGCCTCACTGCCGCCTGTGGATGTTTTTTCCATTTCTCCCCTGCCAGCAGATGTGGTCATGCCATAAGAACCTTTGCTAAGCGCTTTTGCAAAACCAGTATCTCCAACTGCCTTAAACAAATAAGCCTTGCTCATAAGTTTTGAATGCGTGCTTTTTCTAACTTTATGCTCAATGTTTTCCGTTTCTTTACTAGCGTCATCAACTTGTGCACCTAGTGAAAGATACTTTTGATAATCTTCATCACCTGCCAGCAATGCATCATCTTCTTTTGTGGATTCTCCCGCCATTTGTCTATCTCTAGCAGTACTCAATTCTTCCCAGTTGCCTTTTTCAGTCAATTTTTTAGCAGCCTCTGATTGTTCCCCTTGTAAGTCTGCCAATTTTGTGCGCGATTCTTTTGCCTTTTTAGTCTGCTTTCTCTCTCCCACAAAGCCTGCAATGCCTTTGCCCAGCATCACTCCACCTGTGGCAACTCCAGCCGCTATCCCCGCACCTTTCATAAGCGCTCCGCTCACATTTTTGGTCATACCCTCGCCTTTTTCAAGCGCGTCGTCGGCACCAATCAAGCCACTTATTAACTTAGACATGTCTTTTATCATATAGCAACCAACCAACACAAAGATTAGTTGCATCAAACTGTTATAGAAACTCGAACTTGCATTGAGCAGTGTTTGACCGTCTGGTGGAAAAAGTTCCAGATCAAGCAACAGTGGAATCAACTGAAAAAACAAATTTAGCGCCACAACTGTGCCGTAACCACCAAGTACGGTGGAAATAAACGATTTTTTCCAACTATTCATTGCATTTCCGCCGTCAAGTGGCGTTATGGCAATGATAGGCGGTGAAATAATAAACAACAGCGTACCAGTGTACAGCCTCATAACCAGACCCACCGAAACTTTAACCAGAGTTGAAAGCGCAAACCAACCGCCAACATAAAGCATTATATAGTTGATCTTGGTTATGTTATAAAAATAATTCACTGCAAAATAGTTTTTGTAACTTAATCTACCGCCCCTCATAACTAAATTGCTACCTCCAACACCTACACTATTTTTCAAATTCACACTAGTTGGATTAGAAAAAGTGTTATCAATTTGCATTGCAAGATCTTCTCCTGTGCCCGTCCAATTGCCCAAATTCATGTCATCATTTCCAAAGGTTGTGCTGCTTCCTGACCCTTTTAATGTGAGTTTATCAAGCGGATTTGACGATTGTGAAAAAAAACTTGCAATGCCGCCAACTATCTTTGTTTCCAACTCGCCCGTGCGGATAGGATTTGCGTCGTGCACTGCAACCTTAAAAATTTGACCAGCAACAGTTGTGGTTGAACCGCTTGAAGTTGCCACATCCACAAGTTTTAAAATCCCGTTAGAAAGCGCTATGCCAAAAAAGCACGACACAGGAATTATAATAAACATAGCCAACGCTTTTAGCGATGATTTAATCAATTCGCCTTTTGAATTTTTTGCGCCCTCAGTGGTGTATTCCAGCCTGAAAACTTGAATAAAAGTGAACAGCAACAACAAAAAGATTGCAACTGCAAGCAGTGCATAAAATGCACTTTGCACTCCGGGGCTGGAAATAAATCTAAACAAAATATCGCCCGTTTGAGCAGAGCCGTCCATGTAATAGGTGTCCAGCCCTGCGAGTTGGCGAAAAACTGTTTGCACAAAATCAATGATGTCCAGCAAAAATATTCCGATGTTTAGAAATAAACCCGAAAAAACGAACATAATTAACGATAATACAAATTCAATTAATGTTAGCAGCAATCCAGACAACAATCCTATTATAGCAGCAATCATAATTTCCCCCCAAGATTTAAGAAAAGTTCACCTTTGCAAAAACTTAAAAAAACAATATAAAGCCAAGAAGCAGTCTCTTTTTAAGTATTATAAAACAAATTTCGAAAAAAAGCCAGTGGTAAATAACATTTTGGTCTGTTGACAGACTGCACATTAAACAACAATCTACCAGCAATAATATATCTTTAATATATGTATTTTACAAAATATTATAAAAATTAGCAAATAAAACTAACAATATAATCACAATATAATCACAATATAATCATAATATAATCACAACTTAACTACAACTCAACTACAATTCAACTACTATTTAACTACAATTCAACTACAATTCAACTAAATCAATCAACTTTTTTCATTTTTCATTAAGGAAAATCATCTGTTATTTGCACCAAAAGTGCTGTTATTTATTTTTCAGCAACAGGTAATACTAAAAAAGTGGCTGAATACATAAAAGAAGCAAGTGGAAGTGACATAATTGAAATTATACCAGAGGAAAAATATACTGCTGAAGATTTAAACTACAGTAATGATGATTGTAGAGCTAACAA
>CAYJCT010000096.1:0-4725 GCA_964368745.1 uncultured Christensenella sp.
GTGAATATTTATGCATAATCAGTATTAAATATAATTAAATTTAATGAAAAAAAGGTGGGTTTTTATTCATTAAGAAGAGTGCTAATATTTTGTAGATGTATTTTTTTTGCTTTAATTATTTGAATTCCTGTGTTATAATCTAGTTTGTTAAGAGGAATTGAAAAGGAGTTTTTTAGTTGGATAACAGTTACAAAAGCAAGGATATTGTTGTTTTAGAGGGTTTGGATGCGGTGAGGCTTAGACCGGGAATGTACATTGGCACAACGGGACCAAAAGGACTTCATCATTTATTGTGGGAAATTGTGGACAATTCTATTGATGAACTGTCGAACGGTTTTGGAAAAAAAATCGTGGTTACACTTAATGTTGACGGTAGTGTTACTGTGGAAGATGACGGTCGAGGTATTCCTGTTGACATTCATCCAACATTGAAAGTTAGCGGAGTTCAGGTGGTTTTTACTCAACTTCATGCTGGTGGAAAATTTGATAATAAAAAATATTCCTATTCGGGTGGGTTGCATGGTGTGGGTGCCAGCGTGACCAATGCCCTTAGTGAATGGTTGGAAGTGAGTGTTTATAAAGATGGATATGAATACAACATGACATTTAAGAGCATTAAAAAACCTAACGGAAAGATTGCGGGTGGAGTGCCAGTGTCGCCACTAAAGTGCGTGGGCAAAACTGAAAAATCGGGAACAAGAATAACATTTTTGCCAGACAAAAGAGTTTTTAATGATTGTGACTTTGAGTTTGATGTTATCTCAAAAAGATTAAGAGAAATTGCATTTTTAAATAAAGGTATGGAATTACACCTAATTGACGACACTGCATCAACTGAGGGAAATTCCAAGATAAAAGTGTATAAATATACAGAAGGGTTGAAGGATTTTATTAAGTATATCAACTCGGGCAAGACTGTGTTGTATAAAGAACCAATTTATTTTGAGGCAAAAACTCCGCTTATGGAGTTGGTGTGTGTTATGCAACACACCGATGGGTTTGCTGAAAATATTTTTAGTTATGTCAACAACATTCCCACAAGCGAGGGTGGCACGCATGAGACGGGGTATAGGAGTGGACTAACGCGCGCGATTAATGAAATTTGCAAAACTTTTTCGCTGGTAAAAGAAAAGGATGTGCCACTGATGGGCGAGGATTATCGCGAGGGCGTGTCGGTTATTTTATCGGTTAAGATTAAAACAGTGCAGTTTGAGGGGCAAACCAAAGCAAAGTTAGGTAACCCTGAAATTAAATCGGAAGTGGAGTCGGTGGTTTATGCTGAACTACTAAAATTTGCTGAAAAGAAAAACAGCAAAGATGTTTTTGCGACCATTGTAAACAAGGCAAAAGTGGCGGCAAAAGCAAGAGTTGCTGCAAAGCGCGCTAAGGATTTGACAAGGCAGGCAAATAGTGTGGAGAGTTTTAGTTTGGTGGGAAAACTGAGCAGTTGCACGGGAAGAAATGCCATGCTAAACGAACTGTTCATAGTGGAAGGTGACAGCGCGGGAGGAAGCGCAAAACAGGCGAGAAATAGGTCTTTTCAGGCTATTTTACCATTGCGTGGAAAGCCACTTAATGTGGAAAAAAAGCGTATTCATCAGGTGCTTGACAACGATGAAATCCGCACGATTATTAGTGCGCTAGGCACGGGAATTAGCGATAATTTTAATATCAATTCTTTGAAATATAACAAGGTTGTGATTTTGGCGGATGCTGACCAAGACGGCGCGCACATTCGAGCAATTCTGCTTACATTCTTTTATAGATACATGCGCGAACTGATATTGGAAGGGCATTTGTATATTGGAGTGGCTCCTCTTTATAAAGTGACGAGGCGGGGCGAAGTTCATTATGTTTATGACGACAAAGAATTTTCACTTCTTGTGGAAAAATTTAATGGAAACTATTCTGTTCAAAGGTTTAAAGGATTGGGTGAGATGACGGCTGAGCAACTTTGGTCCACAACTATGGATCCGTCTAAGCGCGTACTTATTCAGGTTACGCTTGATGATGTGGCAGAGGCCGAGCGCATGATTGAAACGCTGATGGGTGACAACATTGAAGCGCGGAAAATTTATATCAGCGAAAATGCGAATTTCAATAAAGTTTCTGCGTTTGACGCTAAGGAGGGTAAATAATGTCTGATTTTTTTGACGATGATGAACTGATTAATGGAGAAAAGAATGATGAGATAAAAAACAACTCCGAAAACAGCGACGAGGACTTTTTTGAAGAAAATAGCAACGAAAAGCAGTCTGGTAAGCGTAAGAGAAAAAGTGCAAAACAACAGGACGCAGATTTGGCTGAAGACCAAAACATTGTGCATAAATCGCTGGAGTTAGTGTTGCATGAAAGCATGATGCCATACAGCGAATATGTTATCATGGACAGAGCGCTTCCAAGAGTGGAAGACGGACTTAAGCCTGTGCAAAGGCGTGTGCTTTATTCCATGTTGGAAGTGGGCGTGTTGCCCGACCGTCCGTTTAGAAAAAGTGCGAGAATTGTGGGCGATTGCATGGGAAAATACCACCCGCATGGCGATAAAAGTATATACGACACGATGGTTAGACTGGCGCAAGATTTTAACATGAGCGAAATTTTGGTGAAAGGTCATGGAAACTTTGGCAGTGTAGACGGAGATAGTGCGGCTGCCATGCGTTACACGGAGGCAAAGTTGTCGCCACTTTCAATGGAACTGCTTCGCGACATTGAAAAAGACACCGTTACATGGAGTTATAACTTCGACGATTCCTGCAAAGAGCCAGATGTTCTACCCGGCAGATTTCCCAACCTTTTGGTGAACGGTGGAAGCGGTATTGCGGTGGGTTTGGCAACCAACATTCCCACACATAACATGCGCGAAACAATAAATGCTGTGTGCGCGTATATTGACAATAGAAACATCACTCTTAGTGAGATTATGAAGTTTTTGCCCGGCCCTGATTTTCCTACGGGGGCATATATTTTAAAAGAAAGTGAATTAAAAAATGTTTATAAAACGGGTCGTGGAAAAATTATTATCAGAGCAAAACTCCACATTGAAAACGCTGACAACGGCAAGAAAAATATTGTGGTAACTGAAATTCCATACCAAGTGAACAAAGCCAATTTGCTGCAAAAAATTGCAAATGTGAAAGAGGCTGATCAGACGGGTCATTTGGCGTTTATTTCAGAAATTGTGGACGAGTCCGACAGGTCGGGAACGCGTGCTGTTATTAAGTTGAAAAAAGACGCAAAGATTGGAAATATTTTATCGATTTTATATAAATACACCGATTTGCAAACATCGTTTAACGCCAACATGGTGGCGATTGCCGACGGCAGACCAAAACTTTTAAGTTTACTGGAAATCATTCAGTATTATGTGGAGTATCAACAAAAAGTGGTTTATAACCGCACCAAATATGATTTAGAAGTATGCATCAAAAAAGAACATATTTTGGAAGGGTTAGTGATTGCAATTAACATCATCGATGAGGTTGTTAAAATTATTAGAAGCAGCAAAAGTGTTACTGACGCTAAAATAAATTTGATTCAGCGATTTGATTTGAGTGAGGTGCAGGCACAAGCCATTTTGGATATGAGACTGGCTCGACTTACCAGCTTGGAAGTCAACAAATTGGTTACCGAGTTGCAAAGACTAAAAGATTTGATTAAACGCTTTTCCGCAATTTTGAAAAGTCCTGCGCTGCAGATGAAAATTGTTAAGCAGGAAATGATGGAAATTGGCAAAAACTTTGGCGTGGAGAGAAGAACAAAATTTTTGTCTGCCAATGAAGATTTGCCGGAAGAAGATGCAAAAGCCGGCGCTATTACCAATGTTGTGGAAAAAGTGGCTGTTATTGTTACTCCTGCCAGAACGATTAAAGCGGTTACGCAGAAAAGTTATAATCTAGCCACTAAAGAACTTAGTTTGAACGCTAGTTTGCATGAAATTCCACAGTTGATTTTAACTACCACGCAGGACAAGGATGTATATTTGTTCTCTAACATTGGAAATTCCATTAAAATAAATGTGGCGAAAATAAATTTGTGTAAATACAAAGACAGAGGCGCAAATATTTCAGCACATTACAAAAATTTGGAAGACAACGAGAATATTGTTTCAATGCTGGAGTTGTCTGATGAAAATGCGGACGAAGAACTGGTGTTTGTTACTAAACTGGGTATGATTAAGATAACCAAAGTGAGTGAATATTTTGCGACAAAACAATCGATTGCATCCATAAAATTAAAGGACGGCGACGAGGTTGTGTATGTTGGCAAAAATATTGCAGAGAGTAAAATCGGGCTGTTCACGCGAGTTGGAATTGGCATGATTGTGCCAAAGGACGACATTGCAGTTTGCGGCAGAGTGAGCGTGGGTATTAAGGGCATAAATTTAGTGGGCGCAGATGAAGTTGTGAGTGCTATGCAAGTTATGAAAAACGACGCATTTGCGGTGGTTGGGAATAACGGTATGTTTAAATTGCTGAAACAAAATTGCATTCCTGCTCATGATAGAAATAAAAAAGGCAGCAGAATTTTGCCTGCAAAACTTAACTGCAAAACAGCAAAAATTGCTATATTTAACAAGAATTTAAGTTTTGTTCTGGAAACTATTAATAGCGAACTTGTATACTTGTCGTGTCGTGAAATGCTGTTCGATTCGGTGGAATCTATCGGAAAATATTTGAAAGGCACCAGAGGCAACGGTATGATTGAAAATGTTTATGATTATAGGAC
>CAYJCT010000097.1:0-4470 GCA_964368745.1 uncultured Christensenella sp.
TTTTAAAATCTTATAGTTCAATTTGCCACATTATCAAATGCTAAACTTTTTTAACCTTTTTGATATAATTTTTAAAAATCATAAAATCATAAACTTTTTAATTTAATCACTAGTTGTTCATCTGCCACAACGCACTCTTTTTCAATGTCGCAGTCAAAATCTCCTTCATTAAACTCTGACGCCAACACTTCCTGCTTAATTTTTTCAACATTTTCTGCCACAACTTTTTTAATTAATTGCGACTGTGTTTCAATGTTTAACTTTACCCTTGCTTCGATGTTAAACTCCGCTTCTTTTCTAAGAATTTGTGCGTTCCTAATAATTTCTCTAAGAATCCCCTCTTCCATCAAGGACTCAGAAATAGTGGTATCAAGCACCACAACCAATCCGTTTTCCATAGCAATAACATATTCTGGTTTTGGCTTGCTGGTTTTAACAAATATATTTGCCGTCAGCACTCCAAATTCAGTAGTATCCACTTCGCCCTCATCAAACATTTCCACAAAGCGACTCATCGTGGCAGCATCTAACGCTTCCAAATAACTTTTTAGTCTTTGCACATCACCTTTTAAAACTGAGCCAGCAGTTTTAAAATTAACTGTAAGATAATAATCATTAAAGTCGGCAACACTGCTGCTGATTACCACCTCTTTAACATTCAACTCATCACGAATCAAATTTTGAAACAACTCCACAACATTTAGCAATTCTTTGTCTTCGCTCAGCACAAACATTTTTGCCAACGGTTGCTTAACTTTTAGTTGATTTTCGTTGCGCAGTCTACCGCCCAAACTCATAATATTTTTAACCAATTCCACATAGCCAATATAATTTTCAAAATCATACGCTATTGGTTTTGGAAAATCATATAAAAAGATGCTTTCAGGCAAATCTTTTTCCATTTCTCTGCACAAATTTTGCCAAATATATTCTGAAATAAATGGAATTATTGGAGACATCGTCAGCACTATTGTTTTTAGTGCGTGATACAGCGTCCAGTATGCAACCTTTTTATCAATTGCGTTTTCGCTTTTCCAGAATCTGCGCCTATTTGCTCGAATGTAAAAGTTAGATAACTCATCCAACAACTTTTCAAAATCTTTTACTATGTTGCTTGTTATATGGTTAGAATATCCCACTTCAGCGTTTTCAATAAACTTATTTACACGCGCAATCAACCATTTGTCGGTCACATCCAAATCTTCCAACTGCGGAATAAACCCTTCAATTTCAGGTTTATCTAAGATTGCATAGGTATTAAAAAATGTGTAAGCGTTCCAAAAACTAAGTAACTTGCGCTTTGCATCCTCGCCCAAATTGTAACCAAATCTCACAGCAGAAGTGTAAGTGTTAGACGCAAACATAAACCTTGCAACATCAGCACCCAATTTATTCGCAAAGTCTTCAAACTTAATCATAAATCCGCTTTTTGAAAACTTGCTGCCGTCTTCTTGCACCACACTTTCGTGCGCTACAACTTTTTTGTAAGGTGATTTATCTTCCAACACAACACTCATGAAAAGCATGGAATAAAACCACAGCCTGATTTGCTCATACATCTCCAGCACAAAATCACTTGGAAAATTTTTGCTCCAATACTCTTTGTCAGCAAAATATTTGTTGGTGCTAAACGGAGTGATACCTGCATCCAGCCAACAATCCCCCACCTCAGGGATGCGACCAACTTTGTTTCCACACTTCGGACAATTTATTTTTATTTCGTCAATGTAAGGTCGATGCAGATGCGGCAACGCGTCCACTTCCTGCTGGCTGCTCAAATCAGCCAACTCCTGCAAACTGCCCACAACATGAGTGTGTCCGCAATCGCACGGATAAATCGGCAACGGAATACCATAAAATCTGCTGCGTGAAATATTCCAGTCTCCCATGTTATTAAGCCAATCCAGCATGCGTTTTTTCATGTAATCGGGCTCAAACACAACAGGCTCAATGGCTGCAATCAATCGCGGTCTTAACTCTTCCACTTTTAAAAACCAACCATCAATCAGCCTAAACACAATTTCCTCTTTGCATCTCCAACAAACGGGATAACTATGAACATAATTGTGCGTGTAATATAATTTGTTTTGCTTTTTTAGCGACTCGAAAATTGGTTCGCGAACATCCTTAACACTAAGATTAGCAAACTCTCCAAACTCTGAGTAAATAATACCCTCATCGTTGATAGGAGAAATTTGTGGCAAATCAAAAAGTTTTCCTAACTCAAAGTCTTCCACACCACAACCGGGAGCAATATGAACAGCGCCCGTGCCCTCAACCGCCGACACATCAAGCCACGGAATAATTTTATGCTCAAAGTTTTGTATATCAAGTTGATTAAAACAAGTTTCGTAAACTTTGTTAATAAGTTCGCTTCCTTTAAACTGAGAAACCACTTCCACCACATCGTCTTTCAGCACTTTTATCGCCTCTTTACCCACAATCAAATGACGCTTGTCGCTTTTTACTGCAACTTCCACATAGTCATTTTCAGGATTAACAGCAATTGCAACATTGCTAGTTAGCGTCCACGGAGTGGTTGTCCACACAAGAATTGCTTTATTTTCACCAACTATCGGCGCTTTAAAAAACACCGCAGTGTGCTCGATTTCCCTATAGTTTCCGTGCGTTTCATGCTCGCTCAAACTCGTGCCACATCTCGGGCACCACATCATAGGCTTGCCTGATTTTACCAACATTTTGTCGTGGTCGCACTTTTTTAAAAAGTGCCAAATAGAAGTAATGTTCTCGTTAGAGTTGGTAAAATAACTGTTTTCCCAGTCCATCCATTGCCCCAATCTCTTGCTTTGCTCGGTAATTACTCCCGCATATTTGTCTACTCTTTGCATACATTTTTCCACAAAATTGCCCAAGCCATATTCCAAAATCGCTTTTTTGTTATTGATACCCAGTTCTTTTTCCACCGCAGTTTCCACTGGCAAACCATGAGCATCAAACCCATTTTGGTATTTTTGGTTATAGCCCTTCATCGCCCGAAATTTGATAAAAACATCCTTTAGAGTTCTACCCCAAACATGGTGAATGCCCATGGAATAGTTGGCAGTGATGGGTCCGTCCACAAAAACATATGTGGGATTATCCTTGTTTTTATCTCTTAGCGCCTCAAAACAATTCTTTTCCTGCCAATATTTTAGAATATCTTCCTCCATTCTCACAAAATCAGGCATAACAACTTCTTTTTTCATTTCCCCTCCAAAAAAAATAAAAATTGCTTGTGTTATAAGAAACAACAAGCAATAATGTTGAAAAAAATCTTATAACAAAGGTGCAAGCACACCCCGTTCATTTTACGGTGAACCTCCGTGTTGAGTTACTAAAAATTTCCCCCAACCAGCTAAAAGGTGATATCAATCCTTGCGTTTAACACAAACTCGCACCAACCGTTTGCTCTCTTTAGATAAACTTGCAACATGACTTGTCCTTCATAATCGCTTTATAACTTTGTTAATGTTCAAAACTAATTATTAGTTTAAATCAAGTTGTCGATTTTGTCAATATATTTTATCACATAATAAAATACACTATTGACAAATGACAAAACAACCATAATAAAATATAATAGAACGGACAAACTACTAAAATGAAATCCTAATCATAATCATCCAAAATCTGGTTAATTTTCATAATATCACCCACTGAGATTATGCCAATTGGCTTTTCCAGCAAACTGCCCGTTTTGGTAATAACTATAAGCAGCAACTTACGATTTTCAGTAAAGAAATTTAGCACTTTGTCAAGAGTAATGTTTTCATCTGCAATGGTATAATAATTGTCTTCCATCATATGTCTAAGAGACTCTTCCACAGTGGTTTTGTTAATGTAATCGACAATATCTTTTTTTTCATATACAATTTTGCCCAGTAGGCGCAGCAGTCTGGATGCGTTTGCAACTCCAATTAACATGTCGTTTTTGTAAACAGGAATGCTGCTAAAAGTGGAACGATAAACAAATTCCATAAGATAAGCCACCGTCACATTATGGTTTAAACTTTTAAAATTTTTGTTCACAACAGTGTCAATTGCAAGTGGAGGCGAACAAATAAGGTCAGCAATTCGCTCATAATGCTCCACCACTTCGATGTTCGGCTCGGCGATAATATATTCCTCGTTGTTGCTGTGAACAATGGCATTTCTTAACCTGCCATAATCCACCAACTCATCTTCGTATTTTTTAACAAAACTGTTAGTTTTTGCAGCACGCCTCACAGCCTCGGTGTAACTTATAGAACGCCGCATGTCTCCCTGAACACGAAGCGCGGTGTCAATTTTATTATAACTTTTCAAAAATCTCATAGCATTATCGTTGTTTACCATCTTTTCTCCTAAAGCAAAAAAACATTTTGATTTGATATGTAAAATATTATAACAAATTCACACTTTCAAGTAAATTATTTTAACAGATAATATCAGTCAATTCAGCTGTTAAGCCCTACACTAGACAATACATAT
>CAYJCT010000098.1:0-4468 GCA_964368745.1 uncultured Christensenella sp.
ATTATAAAAAACGAAAAATGATAAAAGTTATAAAACAGAAAAATGATAAAATTACTTTTTTAAATTAAGAAAATATAAAACTAGAAGGAAATATGTTAGAAAATATTGTAATTAAAGGCGCGAGAGAAAACAACTTGCAAAATGTTAATATTACCATTCCCAGAAACAAGTTGGTGGTTTTCACGGGAGTTAGCGGAAGCGGAAAAAGCACGCTTGCTTTTGACACGATTTTTGCCGAGGGGCAAAGGCGTTATATTGAGAGTTTGAGCAGTTATGCACGGCAGTTTTTGGGGCAGATGAGCAAACCCGATGTGGATTCTATCACGGGGCTTTCTCCATCTATTGCCATTGACCAGAAGAGTACAAGCAGCAATCCAAGAAGTATTGTGGCGACTGTGACGGAGATCTTTGACTATTTCAGACTGTATTTTGCGCATTTGGGCAAACCGATTTGTCCGAAATGTAAAAAAGCAATAACCACCCAATCACTCGACGAAATCACAGGAAAGATTATGCGTCTTGACAATGGTAGTAAAATCATGATTTTGTCGCCTATTGTGGTGGGCAAAAAAGGCGCTTTTGTTAGCGAATTTAAAAGTCTTGCAAAAGACGGTTTTGCAAGAGTGTTAGTGGACGGTATTATGCGCGACTTAGACGAAACAATTGAACTGGACAAAAATGTTTCGCACACCATTTCTTTGGTGGTGGACAGGTTGGTTGTTAAACCCGACATCATTAAACGGTTGACCGAGAGTGTGGAGTTGGCTCTAAAGATGTCAGGAGGGGTGGTTGAAGTTCAAAAAGACGACGAAACCGAAGTTTTTAGCACCAATCACGCATGCTCTAGTTGCGGCTACTCACTGAGCGAAATTGCACCTAGAATTTTTAGTTTTAACAGTCCGTTTGGCGCGTGTGAAGAGTGTAATGGACTGGGTTTTAAGCAGGTTTTTGATGAGTCTAAAATTGTTAAAGCCCCAAAAATATCGCTACTTGAAGGCGCGATAACCGTTAGTGGCTGGGGTTACGATGCGGGCATGGCAAGTATGTTTTATAAAGCGGTTGCAGCGCACTTTGATGAAGATGTCAACACTCCTTTTGAAAAATTGTCTAAAAAAATGAAAGATATGGTGCTTTATGGCACAAAGGGCGAAAAAATCAAATGCAATGCGCCGTGGTTGAAAAATAGTAGTGGAATGATGGCGTTTGAAGGAATTATTCCCAATTTGAAGCGCCGCTATTTAGACACCACCAGCGAGTTTATGAAGACGGAACTGGCAAAACTGATGATTGATATTAAGTGTGTAAAGTGCAACGGCAGGAGACTAAAAGAATCATCGCTGCATGTTTTGGTGAACAAATTAAATATTATGGATGTTAGTGATATGTCGGTTGCAAAATGCAAGGAATTTTTTAGCACTTTGCAATACACCGACAGCGAAAAAATTGTGGCAGAACCAATTTTGAAAGAGATTAACGCACGGTTTGATTTTTTGATTAATGTGGGGCTGGATTATTTGACATTATCTCGACCTTCTTCCACTCTTAGTGGCGGAGAGGCACAAAGAATAAGGTTGGCGACGCAGGTGGGCAGTGGACTAACTGGCGTGCTTTATATTTTGGATGAGCCCAGCATTGGATTGCATCAACGAGACAACGAGCGATTGCTAAAAACATTGATGAACTTGCGTGATTTAGGCAACACAGTTATTGTGGTGGAACACGATGAGGACACCGTGAGGCATGCCGATTATATTGTGGATATTGGACCGTATGCGGGCGTGCATGGCGGAAAAATTGTTGCAAAGGGTAGTTTGGAAGATATAATTGCATGCGAAAAAAGCATAACAGGCAAATTTTTAAGCGGAAAAGAAAGCATTGATGTGCCAGAAAAAAGAAGGACATTTGAGCACACATTAGATGTTTTTGGAGCAAGTCAAAATAATTTAAAAGATATTGATGTGAGCATTCCACTGGGTGTGATGACGGTGATTACAGGCGTGAGCGGTAGTGGAAAAAGCAGTTTAGTGAATGAGATTATATTCCCATTTATGAATAATTATGCAAACAAATCTGCGCATAAGCTAGGCAATTTTAAAAAGATTGTAGGTTACGAGCGTATTGATAAAGTGATTAATATTGACCAAACTCCTATTGGTAGAACGCCTAGAAGCAATCCTGCGACCTACACAAATGTGTTTACGAATATAAGAGAATTGTTTGCGTCTACCATGGATGCAAAAGAGCGAGGTTATCTGCAGGGCAGGTTTAGTTTTAATGTTAGTGGCGGCAGGTGTGAGCATTGCAGGGGTGCAGGAATTAACAAGATTGAAATGTTTTTTTTGCCTGATGTTTATGTGCCTTGCGAGGTTTGTTTGGGAAAGAGATATAACCGCGAGACTTTGCAGGTGAAGTATAAAAACAAAAACATATTTGATGTGCTGGATATGACAATTTATGAGGCTAACGAGTTTTTTGAGAATGTGCCTAAAATTAGGGCTAAATTACAAACACTAGTGGATGTGGGGCTGGGATACATTAAGTTGGGTCAGCCAGCAACTGAACTTAGCGGAGGTGAGGCTCAAAGGGTGAAGTTGGCAACCGAGTTGTCGAAGAGAAGTACGGGAAAATCACTTTATATTTTGGATGAGCCCACAACTGGATTGCATTCTTATGACATAAAAAATCTGATTGCAATTTTGAATAAATTGGTAGGAAATGGAAACAGTGTGCTACTTATTGAGCATAACCTAGATGTTATTAAGTGTGCCGATTATATTATTGATTTAGGGCCGAATGGAGGAGATAAGGGCGGCGAGGTTGTTGCCACGGGAACGCCGGAAGAAATTGTGGCAAAAAAGAAAGGATACACCGCAAAATATTTGGCTCCATATTTAAGATAGTGAAATTGATGCAAAAATCTCGCTTGTGTATATTTATGCATAAACGAGATTTTTTTAACGCAAGTGGAGTGTTTTATTTTACGCAAATTTTTTGTTTAGCACAAGAATTTTTATTTTTTATCATTAGTTTGTTTAGCACAGTATTTGTCTAGCACAGTATTTGTTTAGCACAGTATTTGTTTAGCACAGTATTTGTTTTAGCACAGTATTTGTTTTAGCACAGTATTTGTTTAACGCAAGTTTAGGTTTGTTTATTTAACAAATATTTTTCTATTGGAGATTTTTAAATTAGATTGTTTTTATAAAAACACATGATTTGTTACTCTTTAGAAACTGAAAATATTTTAGAATTATTTATTAATATTTATTTTCCTATACTTTTTAAATTGTTAGGATTTATATGTCGTTGTGTGGTTGATGAATTGTAACTTGATTATAACTATTTTAACGCAAAAACAAATAAAACAAATAAGAAACAAAATAAATATATAAAACAAGTTCATTGTGTTTTTTTAATAACAAATCTTTATTTTTTGACAAAGGTTTGTTTTTTTCTACAAATTTTTTTGTGATTAATGTTTATTGCATTTCGTATATTGTAATAAAATAAAGGAGTAGTGCGATGAAAAACCTATCTGTTTGGACATTTAGAAAAAAATATTGTCTATATTTTTTGGTGGTGATGCTGTGTGTGCTTATGCTTGCGATAAATTTGTCGGGGTCGCCTTATGCAAGTGTATATTTCGGTTTCGCACCGCGCCTTGTTCCCATATACTGTGTTGAAACAGATAAAAAGCAGGTTGCAATTTCCTTTGATTCGGCGTGGGGAGCCGATAAAACCGAGGGTATCATTGAGATTTTGAACACTTACAATGTTTCTGCCACTTTTTTTGTGGTGGGATTTTGGGCGGAAGATTACCCTGATATTTTGAAAAAACTGGTTGATAACGGCATTGAAATTGGTACGCATAGTAACACTCATCCTGATTTTACCAAACTATCTAGCGAGCAGGCAAAACTTGAACTTACCACCAGCATTGACATTATAAAAAAGGTTACAAACACAGAAATCACGCTTTTTCGCCCTCCGTTCGGGGCTTATAATAACAACATGTTAAATATTGCGACGAGTTTGGGTCTTAAAACCATTCAATGGGATGTGGACACGCTGGACTGGAAGGGAATAAGTGCAAGTGAAATTGTGGCGCGTGTGGTGAACAAAGTGCAGAATGGCTCCATAATTTTATGTCATAACAACGCAAAAAACATTGTGGAAGCGCTGCCCACCATACTCCAAAAACTCATTGGTATGGGATATGATGTAACAAGTGTGGGCAAACTTATTTATCACGACAACTACACCATTGATAATTTAGGCGTGCAGAGAAGTGTTGTTCGTTAGAAAAATGTAAAAATATTATTTATAATTATTCTAGAAAATGTTGAAAATTTATTGGTTTAAAACATTTTAAAATATTATTAAAAACATCGATTTATAAAACTAAAAAATAATTTTGAAAACATTAAATTGAAAAAAAATAAAAAAAATATTTTAAAATATTATTAAC
>CAYJCT010000099.1:0-4422 GCA_964368745.1 uncultured Christensenella sp.
ATATAAATGTTATAAGCCGTTTATTAAAATTCAAATAGCATCGTTTTATTTATTTATAACAAAAACGGGTCCAAGTTCGCGTGCGGGCGCGATTGCAACTTTGATGTGCGTGCCCACTTCAATGCCTTTTGACGCCAGATAATCGCTCACTGTGTTAAAGCAAAGGATGGGAGTGTTGTTCTCTTCGCTCAAGTGCGCCAGCACCACTTGCCGAACATTATTGGTGGCAAGGTGGGCGATGGTTTTGGCAGTTGTGATGTTACTCAAATGCCCCTCGCGGCTGAGAATGCGAGTTTTTAATGGGTAGGAATATTTGGGGTTGTTAAGCAACAGTGTTTCATCGTGGTTGGCTTCCAAAATCACCAGCCTGCTGTTAAATAAGTGTGACAAAATCTCGTCGTTCATCTCGCCCAGGTCAGTGGCGTAACTAATTTTTATGTCGTTTTCGTATAGGTTATAGCCCACGCAGCAATCGCAGTCGTGAGAAAGATAAAAAGCCTGCACAGTAAACGGCCCAACTTTAAAGGGCATGTCGGTAAAAAATTTAAGGTGGTCTTTTTGATTGCCTAATTTTTTTGAAATCGCGTTCACGGCGTTTCTGTGGCAAAGAATAGGAGTGTGATATTTTTTTGTTAAACTGGTTAGTCCTTTGGTGTGATCGGAGTGTTCGTGAGTGATAAGCACCGCGGAAATATCAGCGGGCGACAACTCAAGAAACTTGAGTTTTTGTTCCAACTCGCGAAGAGATATTCCCATATCTATTAACACTGCGCAGTGATCATTAAATATTATTGTGCTGTTTCCCTTGGAGGAACTGGCAAGCGTGCATATTTTCATCTTTTGTCCTAATTGTTTTTTAAAGTGTAACTTTTGTGATAGTTGAAATGCTTTCCAACTATTTATGTGTTTATTATCTTATCAAAAAGATTTGCGTTTTGCAAGTTAAACATCAAGTTAATTATATCACAGAAGGGAGAGCAAACGATAAAATAATTAAACAAAATAAATCGTAAAACAAAATAAAAATATATTGATAAAGTAAAATAAATTTTAAAACAAATTTCACATACAAATTGAAATATTAAACCATAGATAAACGAAAGTGAATAGAAAAATCGTAAAACCAATTATCACAAATAAAATCACTAACTTTTTATAGACAGTATTTTAACATCGCCGTTAATCCAACTATTAAAAAATCCGCTAAGACTTAATCGTGCATTTTTTTCAAACACTGAAAGTAGATGATGAGGCGTAACATTTTCAAATTTGTGTTGGTCGTAATATTGCTGAAGGGAGGCAATAAAAGTTTTTTTGCCCACCAGTTCTCTAAGGCTATTAAAGAAAAGCATACCTTTGACATAGGTGACATAAACATACTCGTGCTCGGTGGTATATTGGTTCAGGTTTCTGTTCATGGAGGTGTCCACTTCTCCCATAATGGAGGTGTAGAGTTTCAAAAAAGTCACATAATTGTTGGTGGATTCCTTAACAACTTCCTGCAAACTAACGCTATAGTTGGGGTTTTCCTCATAAAACAAAAGCGTGCTAAATTCCGTTAGTCCTTCATCTAGCCAAGGCGTGCGATAGGCGTTGCTACCCACCACGCCATACCACCATTGGTGCGCAATTTCGTGAATTATAACATTGGTGTAGTCCTGCTCGTTTGTTACTGAATCGCTGATGTACACCAAGTTTGGGTATTCCATTCCGCCGTGCAAAAAGTTGCATTTCACCACATTTAGAGTGCTGTAAGGGTATTCGCCAAACAGCCGATTAAAAGTTTTTAGGCTGTCGACTGCGGTTTGCAGATTGACCAAATTACGCTCGTCGTCGTAGTGGTAATAGGAAACGCAAACATCTCCCACCATCTCGGTTGCCACATCAAATCTTTTGCTTAACACAAAAGCATAGTCTCTTATTGCCAGCGCAGAAACATAATGTGTGGAGGTTCCGTCTTGCGTTGTGGTGCTATTAAGGTTTCCGCTTGTTGCCAGCACATATTCACTGGGCGCGGTTATGCTCACATTATAGTTTGCCACATCGCTGTAAAAGGGGTCGCCGTTGGAGTTGTAACTGTCAAGAATCCATTCTCCTTTTTCATAAACCGCTAAAATAGGATAAAAGTTTGCCATGTTCACCGTGTTTGCACCATAACCAAAACGGTGGTTTACTTCAGGCAGTGTCACAACATATTCGATGCTAAAAGTGAATGTGTCGCTTGGATGAACGCTCGTGCCTAAGTTAATAGCCAAAAATTCTTTGTCGATACCTTGCAGTTCAAAATTGAGCAATTTTTCCTGAACATGCACACGAGTTATGTCGATACCGCCCGCGCTTTCCCCTTTGGGATAAGCAGTTGCTCGGTTGAGCGCGCCCACCGGTTTATTTATTGCATTTGTGGCAAAGTTGTTGGGGTAAAGGTGCAAAAACACCTGCGCCAGTTTGGTGTCGCTATTATTTTTAAAGTTGATTGTTTGGTTGACGCTTAGGGTATAGTTGTCCGAAAATGTGATGTCCATGCTGTAGGTGGAGCAGTTTTTGCTCACGCTTTGTAGTGTTGCAGGTTTAGAGCATCCAAACAAAAATGCGCTAAATATAAACACAAATATTAATAACCTTTTCATATAATCTCCTTGTAGTGTTTTTTATTTTTACTGCATGATTTTTTGCTATGAAAAACCATGAGAAATGTAAAAAAATTGTCTGATTACTTATTAACTATTTATATTTTTAAACGAGCGAGAAAAGAACATGATATTTTATCTTTCAACAATTATTTTGATTGGATTTGCATAATTGCATTTATTATTTAATTAAACTGTGTGCGCCCAGCGGTTTTTCTATCTGAAAAAAAACAAGGTGAAGTAGTAGGCAGTTGCAAGCGCTAAAAGTAGCAGTCCTTGACCGCGAGTGAGTTTCTTTTTTATTGTGGAGGGAATATAAATTATTAATGTTGCTAAAAAGATGGTGGGTAGAGCAAAATATAGCAGATTTTCGTTTATGGAAAGTTGAGAATTTGTGATGCAAATTGTGCCGAGAAGCAGCGTGAAACTAAGAATGTTAGCGCCAATTATGTTGCCCACAACAATGGCGGTGGATTTTTGTTTTATGCTGGAAATGCAGGTCACAATCTCAGGCATGCTTGTGCCCACTGCAATGATACCCACACCCACAATGTGCTCTCCGATGTTGAAATAATTTGCAAGGCGTTCGCCGTTTTCCACCAACAATTTTCCGCCGATGGTAATAAAAAAGGTGCCTATCAAAAAATAACACGCCACAAAAAAAAGTTGTTTTTTATAGTGAGAGGGAATGCTGGCGGCGACAACTGTGGAAAAATCAATTTGCTTTACCGCAAAGATAATGTTGAAAGTAAAATAAGTGGCAAAAATAATCAGCAATACAATTCCGCTAAAAACATTGAGGTGACCAGTTTTTGCAAGCACGAAAAAAAGCAGTGTGGAAAACAGCAGAATATAAAAATCTTTTTTGATTTTAGACACATTGGTTGCTTGAGGGCTAAATACCATGCAACAGCCCACAATTATGGTTAAATTAAAAATCACACTGCCGATTGCGTTGCCGATTGCCATGTTTGCAAGATTGCCGATGGAAGAATAAATTGTGACCGAGAGTTCGGGCAGAGTGGTGGCAAGACTCACAATGGTGGCGCCGATTAATATTTCGGGAATGCCAGTGATAAGACTAATTTTTACCGCATTTTTTATTAAAATGTTACCGCCGTATATAATAAATATAAGGCCTAAAAGCAAAAGCGAAATAGTGAAAAATAATTGCATACAACTTGTCCTTTAAATAAATGTATTTGAATTGTGGCAAGTATATGTTGAAATTTTGCATTGCATCGACCATTTTTTTGGTATTTGCGAACTATTTTTGTTTCCAATTATTTTGTTTTGCTTGACAACTCGGATTTAAACGAATAAACTAGTACAAATCTGAATAAAAACTATGACAATGTTTAAGTAGAGACAAACACACTTTATAAGAGAGAAAAGATGATGCGCTGAGAGTTTTTTCAAAGTTCTTGTTGTTTTGAATTTCGGCATTCGAGTTGGCTGCGAACTAAAGAGATCTTCTTTTAAAACAGCCCGTGTGATTTATGTAACAAAATCAATGAAGAAAAGCCAAAATTTTTGGTTTTTGAACAAGGGTGGTACCACGAAACAAACTTTCGTCCCTATGAAAGACAACATGTCTTTTTGGGGCGTTTTTTATTTTTTGGAACTGTTTATTATGCTGATAAATTAAATTGAAATAAGAATTTTTCAATGTTAGGACATAAAAATAGTAGTTTAAATATGAAAAAACGGAAAAGTATATTGCAAGATAAAAAAAACAGATACTCATACTCATACTCATACTCATACTCATACTCATACTCATACTCATACTCAC
>CAYJCT010000100.1:0-4284 GCA_964368745.1 uncultured Christensenella sp.
GTTATAAAGTTTGATTTCAAAAGATATATAAGCGCCAAAAAAAAGAGGAAAAAAATAAACATAATGAAAAAATCGTATTTGGAAACAACGAAAGAAAAATTTAATAACCTTATTTTATCAGACAATATTTTAGTGTTGGCAATTGAAACCAGTTGCGACGACACTAGTTTGGCGCTGATAAAAAATGGGCGCGAGGTGGTGGGAAGTGTGCTTTCCAGCCAAGTCGACATCCACGCCCTTTTTGGCGGAGTTGTGCCTGAAGTGGCAAGCAGAAACCACTTATTGTCAATAACCCTGCTGTTAGAGCAACTTTTGAAGCAAACAAAAACAAAACTGGAACACATCGATTGCGTTGCAGTAACCTACGGCGCGGGCTTGGTGGGTCCACTAATGGTGGGTGTGAACTTTGCCAAATCACTCTCTTATGCTATGAGCGTTCCACTAATAAAAGTCAATCATATTCGCGCTCATGTTAGCGCAAACTATATAACGCACAAAGATTTGCAACCGCCATTTCTATCTTTAATTATTAGTGGTGGTCACACCGCGCTGGTTTATGTGGACAGCACATTTGCTCATAATTTAATCGCCACCACAAAAGACGATGCAGTGGGCGAGGCGTACGACAAAGTTGCAAAAGTGTTAGGATTGGGATATCCTGGAGGGCCTGCAATTGATAAGTTGGCAAAAAGAGGAAAGGCAGATATAAAATTTGTGAAAAATTTTTCTAAGTCGGAAGCATCGTTTAGTTACAGCGGACTTAAAACCGCGGTGATAAATTACATCCACAAATTGCGCCAAAACGAAAAAAAAGTTTCGGTGGAAGATGTGAGCGCATCCTTTCAATCGCAGGCGGTGGAGCAGTTGGTGGCAAAGTCAGTGTATTTTTTAAAAAAGCAAAATCAGAAAAAACTCGTTGTTGCAGGTGGCGTTTCAGCAAATAGTCACTTAAGAGAGCGCCTGATTTGTGAGGGCATACAACAGGGGTTTGAAGTGTATTTTCCAGAGTTGAAATATTGCACCGACAATGCAGCCATGGTGGGAAGCGAAGCATATTTTTTGATTAAATCAGGAAAGGGGCTGGCGGATTTAACACTCACCGCTGACGCTATGATAAATTTAAAAAACACACTGCCAAAGTCGCAGTAATCATTAGAAAAATTGTAGACTTTAGATGTTGTATAAAAAAAAGATATCACATCAAATACATATTAAAAACTAAAAAACACAAAATTGTTACTGTGAACAACCAAAAATCACTTATCAAATTAAGACAAGTAAAAAAAAGATTTAAGTTGGTTATTTCAGGACACGGCAATGTGTGAGGTATGCTGAAAATAAATTGAGTAGCAGTTATGCACAGTTTAGATGTGCAAAGTAAATATGCCACGCAGTAAATATTCAACACTGCAAATCTGATATATGAAATTTTGATTATAAGTTGTTTAATTTATTCTTGTTTTCTTTCACATATTTTTTCAAACTCTCACTTGAATTTTCAAGTGAGTTTTTTTGGCAAGTTTGAAGCAGAAGGTTTTTAACTTTTGTAAGATTTATGTTTTTTATATTCATATTCAACAATTGCAAATTGCTAATTTTCAACTCATTAATGTGAAGAGGAATATTTTGTTTTTTTGCTTGCAAAACACTATTTTCTATCTGTTTAAAAATATTTGGAAAAAAAGTTGCAAACAAATCATTGGGTGCAAAATTTGAATATGCAGATAAAAAATCAATGTTATTAAATGCAGTGGTTTTTTTAGAATTCGCAAAATTATCAAACGAAAAAAAGTTGATTTTTGTAAATTTTTCTTCATTGTCAATTGCGTTATTATAAGTGTCGTGGCAAAGGGAAAGTACTCTCAAAAAATTTTGCAATTGAGTGAAGTGGGCAATGGAAAGTGGTAAACAATTTTTAAAACAGTGTTTAAGGAGAGTGTTATAATCTTCTGTCTTTAAATCATTTTCAATTATGGCATTAATCAAAATAAGCGCACAAAATTTCAAAAATTTATTGTCAGTTGATGAGGCAAAGTATTTAAAAAAACTTTTGCGTTTGCAAAATTTAAAACGCCACAAAGATGGTGTTTTGTTGAAAAGGCAATTGAACAAATCCAGGTGTTTCATGGTGTCGACGTAGGAGAGATTTGATAAATTAGTGATTGCCTTCAACTCGTCGATGATACGGGTGGGCGTTAAGTTGTAAAGCAAATGCAAACTTTTTTTCGCGGATGCTAAGGTATTCTTTTCAATTGCAAAATTGAGAGAAGTGGAAAATCTAATCATGCGAAAAATTCTCAATGCGTCTTCTGCAAAAATAATATCCGCATTTTTGTTGGCAACAATCAGGCGGTTTTCAATGTCCTGAAGTCCGCCCACATAGTTTAAAATAGTATTATTTTCAATGTCATAATAAATGGAGTTAATGGTAAAGTCGCGTCGGTTTGCGTCTTTCCTAATATCATTTGTAAAGGTCACATCGATGGGGCTATGAGAGCCGTCGAGAGCATAGGTTTCTGTTCTAAAAGTGGTGTATTCAAAAGCGCAGTTGTCAGCGATTATTTTCAGAGTGCCTAGTTTTTTGTTTATTTTCTTGCAATCAAATGATAGGCAAAGTGCCAACTTTGTGACAATATCTGCAGTTAAGTTTCCACATATGTCTATGTCTTGTGACATTTTGCCCATGATTTGGTCGCGAACATATCCGCCCACCAAAAATAATTTGCCATCATTTTTGGCAAATTCGCGGGCAAGCAAGATTAAACTAGGTGGCACAATAATTTGCATTTTAACCTTTTTATTTGTAGAATTATTCTTAAGTTTAATAAATTATTTTTTTGCAATAATCTTAAGTTTAACAATTTTATATTTCACATTATTCTTAAGTTCAATAAATTTTTTTGGATACTTTTTCTTAAGCAAATTTAATTATTAATATTTAAGCACATCAATGCTCCAAGCAGTTTTTGTGTGTTCATCAATGCGCGCTTTTTCAGAAATTTCGATGCCTGCAATCACATAGATTTCGTTGTCGTATGCAAGCAGAGGTAGGGAGTCGCGCAGACGGCTAGGGATTTTTTTGTTGATGAAATAGTCGTTTAATTTTTTTGTGCCGCCTCCAAATTTTTCAAAATAGTCGCCATTGGTTCGCGTTCTCCAGATTGCTTCTTTTGGAACTTTGTTGTAGTCCACCAAATGAGTGTGGTTGCTAAGTGAAAAATCTCGCGTCACGCCTAGGTCAATAAGTCCAAAATTTTTTATGTCAATGCGGCCGCGTTGCAGCGGGAAGTTAAAAGGCTTCGCCCGTTCATTTTTGTTAATAAGTGTAATAAAATTATATTCTTTGATTGCCACAAGTTTGTTGGGTAGATTTATTTTATCGCCATTTTTATTTTTAAGCGCTAAATCAATTAGTGCTAAGATATGCTTTTTTTCAAAGTTGAGGTTTGCGTTAATTTCTTTGGTTGCGCGCATCACCACTCGTTTAATAAGTGACGGCGCAGCAGTAAAGTCCGACAGTGGAATTTTCACGCAGTTGTCGTAAGTGTGCAGTGTGGTGGATTGTGCAAGCGAACAAATAAATTCGTCATCCTCTTTGCACACTTCTCCAAAATTAAAAATCATTTGGTCGGCCTGTGACCATTTGTTTCTGATGGTGGGCATAACTAAATTGCGCAAATAATTTCGCGAGTAGTCGTTTGCAAAATTGGTTTCATCGTCCACAAAAGGAATCTCGTTTTTGGTGATGTATGCCTGAATTTCTGTGCGACTAATGGAAAGGAAGGGTCGAATGTATTGCTGGTGCAAAAAGTCCATGCCTCTAGCCCCTGCCAGTCCCGTGCCTCTAAAAATGTTTAGCAAAATTGTTTCGGCCTGATCTTGCAGATGATGACCAAGGGCAATTTTGTTTACAATATCTTTTTGCAGTAACAAATTAAAAATATGATAGCGTGCATTTCGAGCGCCCTGTTCGATGGATAAATTTTCTTTTTCGCACAAACTTTTTACATCCACTTTAAAGTTTTCAAAAGGAATGAAATTTTTTTTACAATAGTTTTCCACAAACAGGCTGTCGCTTGCACTATTTTTTCGTAAACAGTGGTCGATGTTGATTGCCCGAATGCTAAATTTTTGTGACTTTGAAATATTGTTAAGAAAATGCAAAAGAGCCATGCTGTCTCGTCCGCCTGAACACGCCACGCCCACCACATCACCGCGATTAATTAGTTTGTATTTTTCTACATTTAACAATGCTTCTTTCATAATAACTTAATTATATTATAA
>CAYJCT010000101.1:0-4185 GCA_964368745.1 uncultured Christensenella sp.
TTTTATAATCGTTTGTTAAAATATATTATATATGTTATATTAATTTAATTAACAAATTTAAAAATGCAATCAAAATAATTACCTGCACTGAAATTTAAGCAAACAAAAGGAGAGGGCGTGGCAAGAATTTATATTGAAGACACCGAAATCTTTACTAATGTTAGGGAAGAGTTGGTGAACACAGAGATATTTATCAAGAAAAAAACTTATACAATTAAGAAAACAAAAAATGATATCTTCACTTCTGATATTTATTCTTACGACGACTACAGTGTGCTTTTTTCCAAAGAGGTGTTGTTTAAAGAAACATATTTGGTGGTGATATTATTTTCTGACGCCGAACAAAAGGGATGGAGGCTGCTTAGTCTAAACGATCGTTTGGAAATTACCATAAACCGACTGGACGATAAAAACTTTTTTGTGTTGGGAAAAAATGTTATTGACGATGACATCGGTCAGATTTCTTTTTGCCAAACGCTAGCGTCAGGCGAGGTTAACGAAATAGTTATAAACTTCAACAGCCTAGTTCAACTAGAGATGGTGGGCAAGGATTATATCATTGTGAACATCATGGAAAATATGGAAAAAATTGACGGAAGCATAGAGCACATCTACACCGTTGCCGTTTACAGAAAAGACGGGAAAATCGAAAAGGTGATGCTAGACACTTTAAACGAAGAGCAGTTAGAATTCAAGTTTATTGTAGATGAAAACAATGCGGTAAATTTGTTTGACGACCAAGAAAAAATTCTTGCTTCTCACAAATTATATGAAGACGAAGAATACAACAAATTAATTGGCTATGGTGATATGGCGGAAGTGGATGAGGAGATGAATATTAGTCAATCAGAAAATGAATCTGATTTGGATTTGCAAAATGAAAGCGATGACAACTTAAGCACAGAAGAGGATGCTTTGAAAGATGAAAATGAAAACACAAATTTACTTAATGCAGATGCGCTGCCGCGCGATGATGTTAATGAAGACCCAATCAAAAAAGATGTCAACAACTCTTTTAAATTTGATATAGAAACAATTGAGGATGACGATGACACTTCAAGCGTTGACGATGACAGTGAAAAAGAGAAAAACACTTTTGAAGATGACGGCGAATTTGCAGTAAGCAATGCTGAGGACGACGGTGGCGAAATATCTCCAAATTTTTCTGAAAACGAGAATTCTTTAAGCGATGAAGCGGACAACGCTCTTGAGAAAAATGAAGTTGAAAAGGGCGCTGAAATTTTGGAGAACGACAATTCTTTTAACAATAATGAAAACACTAATGACAACTTAGATAGTTCCTCACAGCATGAGGGATTTGCACACTCAACTCAGTCGGACTCTCCGTCAGGCGAGGATGAAAATGCAAAGCGTACGAACGGTGAAATTGCTACGCCAAAAATTGAAGGCGAAGAGGATTCTTTTATTGCTGAATCTGCAGTTGATGTGGACGGAAAAATGTTAGAAGAACAAGGCGAAAAAACAAAAGCAATAGAAAGCGATAATTTGGAAAAAAATCATAATGATTTTTTAAGTGAACCAAAAAAACATTTATCATCTGACGAAAAAAAAGATGAGTTAAACAAGTTTTTGAGGCGCTTAAGAACTGAAAAAGAATAGGCATAAGTTTAAATTTATTAAAATATACCTAAAATTATTTGATTTATTGTTATAAATAATATAGAATATGTGAAAGTAATATGTTGAACTATGTAAAATAATGATTTTTTTGTTTTGTTCAATTTTATGATTTTTTTAATTTATGTCTTAATTTTTATGTGAACCATTAATAATAATTGCTAATATGTAAAAACTATTTTTAGTATAAAAGTTTATTAACTGATACATTGGAGGTAAATTGTATGTTTGTTGATAGTATTGTAGATAGGTATGTGAAAGACACTAGCAAGGTTTTGTTTCGTGACTTGCCTGCTAACAAAAAAGCCATTGAGGATTTTAGATATTTGGCGAATCAGTCGAACTTTACAGTGAGAGATGTTAATGAGTTTCTCCGTGTGAATCGAACTAATGACTTGGGAGACTTTATTGTGGTGGGCGTGGACGCCAAACAATCTGTTGCAAAGTTTCCGCTTTCTTTGATAAATACCGAGGCAGACAACCAGTATGTTGCGTTTGTGATATATAATGGTGAGGATGTTTTGGATGTTTATATTATTAGCGCAAAGGCTTTTGCTGCTAAGTCAAAACTCTTGCCTCTTGCTAAAGGCGATGTCAAAAAGGGTGAGGGTTCAGTTAAAATTTCCAAATTGGACAAGTTGGCTGACTATAAATGGGGCATCGCAATAGAAAAAATTATAAATAAAAAAGGATAGTAATATGGCGAAAGAAACAAAAGAAACAAAAGATGCTAAGGCTGCAGTAAACGAAAAAGGGTTCAACAGAGTCATAGGTATTGATGTGGCGAACTCAACCCTTAAAATCTGGACAGAGGACGGTGTTAATAAGTCATATAGAAACACTATTAAACTTATCAACGATGCAGGTCTTGTTTACTCATTTAAAACCGACTACCACATGTATGTTTTCAACAACGAGGTTTACGAAGTTGGTGACATTTCTGCAATGGGTAGTGGTGGTCGTGGTGCATCTAGATATACCTCCCAAAACTTCAAAATTGAAGCGATTATTGGTATCACTTCTGTGTTGCAGGAAGGCACTAGCGACACTATTCGTTTGGTAACTGGTGTACCAAGTTCACTTGCAAAAAATAATAAGGTTATTGCTGAATTGAAATCCATTCTTTTGGGTAGTCACGAAGTTAAATCAGTGTCTTGGGACAAGGTTGAAACTATTTCTTTTGATGTTGCAGAAGTTATTGTTGTGCCTCAGCCTCTGGGAACTATGTACAACTATGTATTTGATGAGAAAACCAAAAGTCTTAACACAAAACTGCTTGATCAAAGAGCAATCGTTGTGGATATTGGATGGGGAACTAGTGATATCGCGATTTTGGAATGTGGCAGAGTTAGAAGTACATTTGGTTTTGAAATCGGAACCAGTGACTATGTTTCCGGTATTCAGGAAGAAGTTAACACCGAAATTCCTGATGCTAACATCTTCTCTCTAAACCCACACGAACTTGACTTAAGATTGTTAGAAAGTCCTATTGTTGAAACTCCTTTTGGCGAATACGATTTGAGCAAATACATGGAAAAACAAAGAGAAATTCAATCAAAGAGAATTTATCAGGAAGTTATGGCACTGGGATTAGAGTTTAACAAGTTCTATAAAATCATCCTAACAGGTGGTGGTGCGCTTCAATACGAAAAATATTTAAGAAAAGAATTTAATGATCCACGCGTTCTTGTTAAGGAAGATGCGGTTATGTCTAACGCACGAGGCTTCTTCCTGCTGGGTAAATTCTAAGAGTTTCCTTGAAAGGTAGTGAGAGTATTTTATGACTATTAATGAACTAGAGCAAATGATACACAATTTAATAAACTCTCAGCCAATGGCGTCAGCTGGCGACAACGGAATTATAATAAATAACATTTTAGCCGTTTTACAGAACATAGATAACTTAAGAAGATTAATGCAGAGCGATTATGTTAATGATAGTTATAAAATGAGTATGCAAGGTAAGGTATTCGAATTAGAGAATGCCTTTCTTGGTTTTGCATCACAAAGGTTAAATGAAAGAGGAATGAACATAAATTCCTATAGAGGCGGCTACGGAATGCAGCCAAACATGATGGGTGGCATGCAACAAGGCATGATGCAACAACCAAATATGATAGGCGGAATGGGAATGCAGCCTAACATGATGGGCGGAATGCAACCAAATATGATGCAGCCTAACATGATGGGCGGAATGCAACCTAACATGATGGGTGGTATGCAACAAGGTATGATGCAACAACCAAATATGATGGGAGGGCAACCTAACATGCAGCAGGGGATGAGACCAATGGGACCACCGCCTGCACCAATGCAACCACAGGGACCGCCTATGCAGCCTCCACCTCAAATGCAACAACCAGCACCTCAGCCTGCACCTGCACCTGCTCCTGCTCCTGCTCCAGCACCAGTTGCTGCGGCGCCGGCACCAGAGCCAGCACCAGCAGTGAGTAAACCTGCTGATACTTCATCTGACGATGGTTTATTTACAGGAGTTGGCGGCGGCGGAAGCGATAAAGGCGCTCCTAGTGGCGACGCTGCTGGAAG
>CAYJCT010000102.1:0-1284 GCA_964368745.1 uncultured Christensenella sp.
TCGCATAGAATGTTTGTGGTGGCAGATAAATTATTTTTTTGAGGTTTATTATGAATACAACGCTTGAATATTACAACGGTGCACATTTTTTTTACATACTTTTGATGCCCATAGTGTTTTTCGCGTTGTTTTTTTTGCTTAGAAATAAGTCTGAAAAATATGTGATAAAATTTTTGCTGGTGGTTTGTGGCATCAACATTGTGATGTTTGCCTCCTATAAAATTACAATGGCGCACACTTTTGAGACATTTATTTTGCTTAAAGAGTTGCCCTTGCATTTGTGTAACTTAAATTTGATATTGTATCCAATTTCATTATTAATCAAAAATAAGAAAATCCAAAATTTTATGTTTAGTTATTTTTTCTATGTGGGTTTGCTTGCTGCAATTTGCGGAGTGTTGTTTTTCGACGCCACTTTCAAGGGAAGAGATGCTATGACCTATGTGGTTTTTACTTATTTTTTGTATCACATTATTCTGATTTTGTTGCCAATTATGACGGTGACTTTAAAATTGTATACTCCAAAATTGTCTAATATTTGGAAAGGGTTGGTGGTTCTTGCGGTGCTTGGTGTGATAATGCATTTGGTGAATCTTATGTTTAAATTCACGGGCTGGTGTGAAGAGGCAAATTACTTTTATACCTTTGGTATGCCAGACAATCCTATTTTAGGCTCGCTGCAAAAATTGATTCCGTTGCCGCTGCTTTATATGCTGCCACTCGTTCCAGCGGTTGCATTTTTAGATGTGCTATTAACACTGCCGTTTATGAAAAAAAAGACCATAAGCACGGCTGAAGGCGATAAAAAACAAGCATAGTTTTTAAATTATTAATACTCTTATATTGTTTAAGGGTAAAGTGAAAAAGTAAGTAAGAAGCAAGTGTAAAGTAGGCGTGAAGTAGGCAAAAAGTTAAGAAAATAGTAAAAAATTAAGTAAATAGCAAAGTAAATAATAAATAAAAATGCGAGCAAAATTTAAAATAACAAACTTGACTGGTTAAAAATGGTTTTTATACTTTTAGTCAATTTATTGAAAAATAAGGTTTGAGGTGAATCTTTTTTGGGTTCACTTCAAAACTATTAACGAAAAATTTTAGTATTAAAATATAAAAATGGATTGATTTAAACCATAAAATCGTGTATACTACCATCGCAGTTGTAATCACGCTGCTGGTTTTGCAAAAAACAAGTTATGGAGAGTTGTCAGAGTGGTCGAATGTGCGGTCTTGGAAAGGCCGTGTGCGGAAACGCACCGTGGGTTCAAATCCCTCACTCTCCGCCAA
>CAYJCT010000102.1:1384-4163 GCA_964368745.1 uncultured Christensenella sp.
CCGCCAATCTCGTCAGAGTTTGAACAATCGGTCAAAAGATGACGAACAACAGCAAGATGTTTATGTGTTTATAGGTGGTGTATCAGGCATTGACACATTCTTTGAAAGACCTAAGTAAATTTTTTTTGATTGGGTTTATTTGTTTTTATGCTATAATATCTATGTAAAAAAAACAAGGAGATGTTATGAAAGATTTCGTATTTAAGAAAATTCCACAAACTGATAAAGAGCAAGTTTTAAAGTTAATTGATATTGTTATTGGTGGGCTTGAAAAAACCGAGTATTTTATCCCTTACGCGCAATGGGAATTAGATAGCCTTTTCGATGTAAAATATGCACCACTATATGGGGCATATAACGGAAATAAACTTGTTGGTATGGCACAACTTTACATAGACCAAAAAATGCTTGAAGAATTTAAGCAAGTTATGGACATTGAAAATGATAAAGTTTGTGAACTTGGCGGAAATTTAGTTTTGCCTGAATATCGTGGTTATGGTATTACAACAGTGCTTCAAACAATTCAATTAAATCTTGCAAAACAACTGGGTTTTGATTACATTATTTCAATGGCTCACCCTGATAATAAATCTTCTCTTGCAACTCTTAAAAAAGTTGGACTAATATATCTTAAACAATGCACTGTAGCAAACGGACACTTAAGAGATGTTTACATAAAGAAACTTGGAAAAGAAAAGCAAATAGTAAGATAGTAAGAACCAACTCATTAGAATATGTTTGGTTAATTTCCATGGGCAGTACAAACCATTTATATGGTATCTTTTACTAATAAGAAAAGGGAGTTCAAGTGTTCAAACTCAAACAGTCACGCTCCGCCAATTTCAGTTGGCAATGCCAATTCAGTCAAAACAAAACAACCTGACCTTTCGGCAGGTTTTTTTTGTTTCTTCCAAGGGCAAGCCAACTGATTGTTTACGACTCAGTGCACCGAACAACCACAAAAAAAAAGAGATAAATACGGCTACTTTTATAAAGGTTAGATGAAAAGACGATAAGTGGTTAAATCTTATCGTCCTTTTTTCCTTTAATTTGCTTTTTCTTTTCGCTTTCAATGTCTTTTATGCTTTTGCCGGGCAGTGGCAAGTTTTCAGGCATAATATTGCCAAGCCGTTCCATTGTGCCACGAATTTCTTTGCCAACTTTGTAATGCGTTGTATTTGCTTCTTGTGGTGTTGATATATTGTTCCGCCTCATAATGTCCTCTGCGGAAGTTATGCGGAATAAATTGGCGGCAAGTTCCAAACTGCCCATATAATCAAGTATGCTTTCTTTTTCTTTGTCAATTCCTTTACGGTCAGCAATATCACTTACGGTTTCGCCGTTATATAAACCACGATAGCCATAATCTTGAAAAGTTGCATATTCAAGTGTTGTGATAATTCCTGCGTTTTTTGCAGCCTCTGCAAGCAACATATTTTTTTGTTTTATGTCACCACGAAGGAATAGCCTTTTGTCGTCTTCGGTTAATCTTGCATACAGTTCATTAAACTCTTGCTGTCTTGTTTTAACTGCAAAATATGTTTGACCGGTTGCGATAACCTCTTTGCGAGGGTCGCCATTCATCACAATTAAATAACAAGCGTAACGAGTGAGTTCGTAATCCTTGATTTTTCTTGTTCGTTTGATTTTGTTGGACCCAACAATTTCTAACTTACTTTCTCTTCCGCCAATTTCAACTGTTTTGTTGACCTCAACAAAATGATGTTCAACTTTGTGTTGACTTATCTTGCAGGCAATTTTGGCTGTATCAATCACCTTTTCAAAGATTAGGCAGTTTCTTTGTTATCTAAAAAAAGCCTGAAAAATTTCGGGCTTTTTTTAACTTTTAATTTATTCGATTGTTTAAAAGATTAATATTTTTATTTTGAATAAAAACTATTATTTGTTTTTATTTTTTTTATTTTCTTTATCTATTCTATTTAATTCAGCAAGTTTTTCTCTTCTCTCTATTTTACTTGATTGAGCGTCTTGCCTATCTTGCTGTTTTGAAAGTACACTTTCAAGAGAGACAAAATTTTCGGATACTTCAACATTGGTTACATCGTCACATCTAGGACAAACAAATTTTGCAGTGGGTGGTGCATAATATATGCCACTACCAACACTAAATGATTCTCCGCCAATTGAACCAGAATAACTTGAGCCAGAACTTTCAGCCTCTGAAAAACTTTTATAATCCAAGACTTCTTTTCTACAATTTGAGCATAATCTAATGAATTTGTAATGGTTCTTACTGCGAGTTAATAATAAAAACAAATGTCTTAGTAACGCAATTACAGGAATGAATATCAAGGATGTGTATACTAATGATAATGATATTGTATCTATTATCTTACCTGTTTGTTCAGAGACTTTTCCCTTTAACACTTCACTATAGACAATTGCAATAGCGGTGGCTATTATAAAAAGAATAATCATAAGAGAAATCACAAATCTTTTGCTCGTTACTTTTGCATAAAACAAATTGAATTTTTTGTTGTTTGTTTTTTTCATATTTAACCTCTTCTTTTACTGTATTAAGTATATAAAATGAAATGCTAAAAGTATAACAAAAAATTGATAATTATTTTATATTTACCTACATTAATTATACTTTATTTTGTTTCAACTTATGATATTAATTATTATATAATTCTCTTTGTTAGAAGTGGGGGTGTAAAACACAAGTTTTTTAAATTTTAATGTCAATTAAAATTGAACGACACTTAGTTTACATTTTGAGAAATAGCAAAAAAATGATATTATTCTATCATAAATG